>JADGNS010000635.1 GCA_017883355.1 Candidatus Solibacter sp. | reverse complement strand
TGGCTCGCTAATTGGGACGGCCACGTCGACGCCGGCCGGTACGCCGGCAGCCCCCGGCGAGTTAATCGTCCTGTACGGCAACGGCTTCGGCGCCACGAATCCGGTAGCGGTGAACGGCCAGATCCAGGCAGGAGCCGCGCCTTTGCTGGTGACCCCGACGGTTACGTTCAATGGCAGCAACGCGGTTGTGGCGTTCGCGGGGCTTAGCGCGACGGGCCTGTTTCAATTCAACGTGACGGTGCCTTCCGGCGCAGCGGACGGCGACGCGACGGTAGTGGCCTCTGCCGGAGGAGTCAGCTCTCCGAGTGCCTTGATCACCGTCAAACAGTAGGAGAGTCTTCCCCGTTCCTCACGGCGGCGGCGTGACGCTGGAGGCGAGTGAATCCAGGTACGCCCTGGCATTCGGCTCGCCTTCGCGGGGCGCCCACGGTGCAAAGTCCTTGTCATTCGCCGCCGAGTAAGGGCCGGGCTTTACCTCGAAACAGACCACATGCGGGGTCAGCACGGCGAGCGTGTGCCAGACGCCGGGTTGAATATCGACGCCGAGGGCATCGCGGCCCAAAATGAGGGTGGTGGTAATCTGGCCGGCGTCGTCGAAGGTAAAGAATGCCAGTTCGCCCTCCAGCACCAGGAACGACTCGGACTTGGGAGGATCGCGGTGCCGGTGGGGGGCGATATAGGTGCCCCGGACCATCACGTTGAGGAAGCGATGCGGGTTGTCGTCCATGCTGGAATGGAAATTGTGATTGGTGCGCAGCCGGGGAGACTGGCGCGCGCGCTCGATCAGCGAGGCAACCAGGGCGGAGTCGATTACTTGCAGGGGTGCAGGCGGCATTCCACCAGGATGCACGGACGCGCCGCCCGCCGCAACCCAGACGCTGGGGGCTGGCGTAGCGTTCACGAAAAAGCCGCCTGAAAGGCGGCTTGCAGCCAGGATTGGCTGCCCCACTGCCGGCTACCTGCCGCCGCGTCCGCCGCGACCACGGCCGCCGGGGCCCGTCTCTTCCTCTCCGGGGGGTGGCGCGCTGGGGTTGGCGCCGCGTCCGCCGCGAGCGGCTGGCTGCCAGCCATCGTTCGACGGACCGTTCTGGAAGAATTTCGCGTCCTTGCTCCAGCGATGGTCCTTGGCGTAGATGGCATTTGCCTGGCCGAAGATCTTGCCGGCGCGCAGCGTGTCGTCGTGAATCTTCGTCACCATGGTCTGGTACCGGTCGTCATCCTGGGGAAATCCCGAGAAGGAACTCAGGTCGTTGTTGCCGATGATGACCACGTCCACACCGGGCACCGATGCGATGTCGTAGGCATTGGCAACGGCGGTGGGCGTTTCGATCATGATCACCACCAGCATGTTGTCATTGATCGTCTGGCGGTAGTTGACGCCGTTGATGCCCCAGATGCCGGCGGCCTGTCCGGCGCCTGCGCTGCGGCGGGCGACCGGTGGGTAGCGCGCCCACTTGGCGGCTTCGCGCGCCCGGTCGACATCGTCCACGGTGGGAATGATCACGCCCAACGCGCCGATGTCGGTGGCATGCTGAATATGCCACTCCTGGGCGTCGGGCAGGCGGATCATGGGGGTGGCGCCAGAGTGCGGGCAGGCGGCGATCATGGCCTCGACATCCTTGAACTCGAGCGTGCTGTGCTGCATTTCGAACCAGGCGTAATCGTAGTGCTTTGCCGCCTCGCAATAGCCCGCGATATCGAACTTCGACTGCGTGAAGCTGAAGACCTGCCGGCCTTCCAGAAGCTTTTGTTTGGCGGTGTTGTACAGCTTTGGCGGGGCGGGCTGCTGGGCCTGCAGCGCCAGGACCAAGAGCGAACAGACTGCGATGATTGACGCTTTCATAGTGCTCCTCTACGACGACGCCCTTACGGGGATAGCCGGAGGGAAGTATATCCCAACGGGCGGGAAATCGCCACAGACGGCCATTACTGCAGCGGGAGTTCGAAGTAGAGGATCTCTTTGCCGCTGGCGGCTTCGTAGAGGCCGTTCAGGTAAATGGTGGCGTTGTGTTGCAGGCCGGTCTGGAAATAGAAAAATCCGCTGGCGGATTGTCCGGGCGGGAGAATCTGCGCGGCCAGGGCGCGGCCTTCGATCTCCCATTCGTCGAGCGGGTTCTTCTTGCTCTTGAGCACTTTGACCCGGCCGGCGGGGCCATCGATGGCGGCGGGGCGCTGCGGCGGCTTCAGGTAACGCACATCCTTGGCAGGCGTGGCTTCGATGCGCTCGTGGTTGGGGCCGGCGTATTCGGCCTTCAGGCGGTCGAGGCGGATGGCCTTGTCGCTATCGTTCTGGATCACCACCAGCACGGGGAGGATGCCGAATTGGTTGGGCTGGAGCTTGCCGAAGGCGAGCTGCACCTTGTCGAGCGTGACATAGGGGTCCACACCGATGGTAATCTGTGCGTTGCTCTGGTGGTTGGCGTAAGTGGCGGCGGGGGCGGCCTTGAAGGGCGTCTCCTTGTCCGCCGCAAAGGCTGCGGATATACTCAAGAGAAGAGCCAAGCTTTTGAAAACAAAAGGCATTTATTTCCTCTACCGGGTCCTTCAGGCGGGCGCGCTGCCCGCCCTTTTATTGTATTTCGTCATGCGCGGCTTAGGGAACCGCGGTTACTGGCACAGTCTGCCGGAGCGGTTCGGATTTCTTCCCCACTCGTTTAGACAGATTGGTCCGGGAGCCATCTGGTTGCATGCAGTTTCGATGGGGGAGATTCTGGCGTGCGTGGAGTTCGCGCGGGGACTGCGGGCGGAGTTTCCGCATGCGCCGCTGTTTGTCTCCACCTCGACGCTGGCGGGGCGCGCGGCGGCGGAACAGAAGCTCGCCGGGACGGCCGATGGAATCTTTTTCGCACCGGTGGATTATGTATTCGTGGTGCGGCGCGTGCTCCGCGCGCTGAAGCCCGCGCTGGTGGTGGTGGCGGAGACGGAGATGTGGCCGAACCTGTTTCGCGAGGTGTGGCGCACCGGCGCGGGCCTGGCGATGGTCAACGGGCGGATCTCGGACAAGGCCCTGCCCCGGTATGTGCGGCTGCGGCGGGTGTTTCCGGTGGTGCTGGCGGCGGTGGACACGATCCTGGCGCAGTCGGAGGAGATGCGGCGGCGGTTCCTCGCGCTGGGGGCCGAGCGGGTGTCGCTGGGCGGGAATTTGAAGTACGATTTTACGCCGCGGGCGGCGGACGCGGGGTCGCCGGTGGTGCAACTGATCGCACGCGTGCGGCCGGCGAAGGTGTGGATCGCGGCCAGCACGATGGCGGACGAGCGGGTGGACGAAGACGACGTGGTGATCGCGGCGTGGCGCCAGATGCGGGGCGTGTTCCTGATGCTGGTGCCGCGCAAGCCGGAGCGGTTCGACGTGGTGGCCGGAAAGCTGGATGCGGCGGGAATCGGGTATGTCCGGCGGTCGCGGCTGGGTCAGGAGGAGCAGGGCACGGCCTCGCCCCAGGTGCTCCTCCTGGATTCCATCGGCGAGCTCGGGGGCCTGTTCGGGCTGGCGGATTGCGTGTTCATGGGGGGGACGCTGGCGGCGCGAGGCGGGCACAATATTCTCGAGCCGGCGTTGTTTGGGAAGCCCGTGATCGTGGGGCCGCACATGGAGAATTTTCAGGCAATCGCGGAGGAGTTTCGCGCGGCCGGCGCGGTGGTGGAAGTGGGCGGGGCGGAGGAACTCGCTCTCGCGGTGCAGCGGGCGCTGGCGGACGATGGCGGGGTGGGCGCACGGGCGCGGGAGTGCGCGGAGGCGCGGCGCGGGGCGACGGCGCGCGCGGTGGCGGCCATGCGCGAGGTGTATCGCGTGCCGCGATACCGGCCGGCGATGCCCTGGTTTCTGGCAGCCTGGGCGCTGGCGCGGGTGTGGCGCTGGGAGGGCCGGCGGCGGCAGTCGCAGTATTATTCGTGGCGGCGCAAGCTCGACGTTCCGGTGATCAGCGTGGGCAATCTCACCATGGGCGGAACGGGCAAGACACCGTGCGTGCTACGCCTGGCGGAGTTGTTGCGGGAGCGCGGGCGCAGGCCGGGGATTCTGACGCGCGGCTACGGGCGGACGTCGCCGGTGCCCGCCCTGGCGCTTCCGGTGGGCGCGACGGTGGGCACCGAAGAATCGGGCGACGAGCCGCAGATTTTCCTGCGGGCGCGGGTGGCGCCGGTGGGGATCGG
>JADGNS010000634.1 GCA_017883355.1 Candidatus Solibacter sp. | reverse complement strand
AACTACGCCTCCGCCGTCTTTGACTTTGTGCCGGCCGGTGGAAAGCCTGCCCCGCGCGAAGTCATCAAGACCGTGTCCTGCGACAAGTGCCACGATCAGCTCTCCTTCCACGGCGGTTCGCGCCGCGGCCTCGAGCTTTGCATCATGTGCCACCAGCCGCAGACCAGTGAAGCCGGCGCGGGCCAGACCGTGGACATGAAGGTGATGGCGCACAAGATTCACATGGGCAGCCAGTTGCCGAGCGTCATCGCCAAAGGGAAATACGCCATCGGCACCACCGATTGGTCCACCGTGGTTCTGCCCTCCGATCCGCGCCGCTGCGCGGAGTGCCACGAATCCACCACCGGCGCCGCCCAGGCCAACGCCTGGTACACCAACCCCACGCGCGCAGCCTGCGGTGCCTGCCACGACGACGTCAACTTCGCCACCGGGCTGAACCACGTGAACCTGCCGCAGGTGGACGACAACGGGTGCGCGACCTGCCATATCCCCAAGGGTGAACTCGATCTGGATGCGTCCATCCAGGGCGCCCACGTCATCCCCAACGAATCGGCCACGGCCCCCGGCATCGTGATCACGCTGGTGAAAGTGGACAACGGCAAGGCCGGCCAACTGCCCACTATCACCTTCACGCTGAAAGATAAAGCCGGCAAGCCGATCGACCCAGCCACCCTGGTGACCTCGCCGAACAAGATCTCCTTCGTTCTGGTAGGTCCGACCACTGACTATGGCAACACCACCTTCGCCGGAGTGACCACTCCCGGTTATGATTCCGAAACCGCCGCGCCCACTACCAAGTGCGGTCAGGACGGTACCTGCACCTACACCTTCACGCATGCCATCCCGGCCGGCGCCAAGGGAAGCTTCGCAATCGGCGTGGAAGCGCGCCGCGCTCTGGTTCTGCTGCCTGGAACCGTCAAGGAGGTTTCCACCCAGTACGGCGTCGATAACAAAGTGATCTACTTCTCGGTGGATGGCTCGCCGGTAGTCAAGCGCCGCGCGGTAGTGGACACCGCCAAGTGCAACCAGTGCCATGTGCGGCTCTCGCTGCACGGCGAGAACCGCAACCAGACCGAGTATTGCGTGTTCTGCCACAACCCGAGCAACACCAGCGGCACCGTTTCCGGCATCAACTTCGCCCTGATGGTGCACAGCATCCACTTCGGCGACAACCTGGCCACCGCCGGGACCACGTATAAGATCGGCACCGCCGACTTCAGCGACGTCCGCTACCCGGCCTTCAGCCTCACCGGCCGGCCCGGCGACACCACCAACTGCCAGATGTGCCATCTCCCCGGCACCGAGGCGGTCTTCCCCATCGGCCTCAACGCGGTAAAGGCTCCGAATCTCCTGATGGATCCGGCTCCCGCCACCACCGCCGCCTGCGGGGCGTGCCACACCACCGGGTCAAACATGGCCCACATGGCCGCCCAAACCGATCCCAAGTTCGGCGAGAGCTGCGATGTCTGCCATGACGTCAATGGCCAGTTCAGTGTAATCAAGGAACACGCCGGCAAGTAGGTTTGTTCCGCTTTGGTGAAAGGGCAGGGCTTCGGCCCTGCCTTTTTTTTGCGCCCCACGCCGCGCGCTAGGATGGACTGAGGAGAATCCGCGCCCCATGTCCACCCAAAACTACGCCAATCACGCCAAGTACGTCACCGGGTACCACATCATCCTGTTCCTGATTCTGGTCTTGACGTTCATCGGCTCCGTCGTCAACCTCTACCATTCCATCGACGATCATCAGCGGCTCTATAGCGCTGCCCTGATCTGTGTGCTTACCTTCTGTGTGCTGCTATTGTCCTTCTACGCGCGCGCCTTCCCGCTGAAGGCGCAGGACCGCGCCATTCGCGCCGAAGAAAACCTCCGCCACTTCGCCATGACCGGCAAACTGCTGGACCCGCGCCTCTCGGCGCTGCAGATTGTCGCCCTGCGCTTCGCCTCCGATGGCGAATTTGTCGCCTTAGCGGCGCGCGCGGCCAACGAGAATCTTGCGCCCAAGGACATCAAGCAGGCCGTCAAGACGTGGCGCGCCGACGAGTACCGGGTTTGATGCCATGCGCATACTGATCGCCGACCAGTTCGAACAGTCCGGGCGGGACGCTCTCGCCGGGCTGGGATGCGAAGTGCGTTTCGCTCCGAAACTCAAGGACGAAGCGCTGGCCGCGGAGGTGGAGCAATTCCGCCCCGATGTCCTGGTGGTGCGTTCCACCAAAGTGCCGGAGACCGTACTGGCCTCTGGCGCCCTCAAACTGGTGGTGCGCGCCGGCGCCGGGTACAACACCATCGATGTGGCGGCCGCTTCGCGGCGCGGCATCTACGTCTCCAACTGCCCGGGCAAGAATTCCGTTGCCGTGGCCGAATTGGCCTTCGGTCTGATTCTGGCGCTGGACCGGCAGATCCCCGACAACGTGCTCGCCTTGCGCCAGGGACAGTGGAACAAGAGCGGCTTTTCCAAGGCGCGCGGCCTGTTCGGCCGCACGCTGGGGTTGATCGGGTTGGGACAAATCGGGCGCGAAGTGGCCTTGCGGGCCAGAGCCTTCGGCCTGCCCGTAGTGGCGTGGAGCCGCAGCCTGACCGCCGACGCCGCGCGCGATGTCGGCGTCACGCGCCTGCTCTCGGCCGCGGAGGTGGCCGGCGCCGCCGATATCGTCAGCGTGCACGTCGCGCTGAACGCGCAGACCCGGGGACTCATCGATGCCGCTTTCTTCGCCGCCATGCGGCCCGGCGCGTACTTCATCAACACCTCGCGCGCCGAAGTGGTCGATCAGCCGGCGCTAGGGCGCGCGGTGGAGGAGAAAGGCATCCGCGCCGGGTTGGACGTCTTCGCCGCGGAACCCACCGGCGGCGCCGGCGACTTTGCCGACCCCATCGTAAATCTCCCCGGCGTCTACGGGACGCACCACATCGGCGCATCCACCGAACAGGCGCAGGAGGCCATCGCCGCCGAGACCGTACGCATCATCCGCACGTTTCTCCAGACGGGCCAGGTGCCCAATGTGGTCAACCTGGCGCGCACCACGCCGGCCACCTGCGCCCTTGTGGTCCGACACCTGGATCGCCCCGGCGTGCTGGCCGGCGTGCTGGACGCTATTCGCATGGCGGAGATCAACGTCCAGGAAATGGAGAACATCATCTTCGAGGGCGCGCAGGCAGCGGTGGCGCGCATCCATCTGGAATCCTCGCCGGGGCCGGAAGCGATCACGCGGATTCAAGCATCGAGCCCGCACATTCTGGAGGTCAGCCTGATCGCTCTGTGAGGCGTCTCAACGAATGATGACAATGCCGGTGACAGACGAAAGCGTCTGTCCCACTTGGGGCAGGCAGACCCAGAGGGTACCCCGCCTGTCAACCGATTTTTCCTCAGCTTTCGCCGAGCGAAGCGTGACCTCTTACTGTGCCGGCGGCGCTACCGGCGGCGGCACCATGTCGGGCGTCGCCTTGCCGCGATGGCAGGTGTAGCAACTGACGTGGACCTTGCCGTCGGGGGACTTCGCGTTGATGTCGTTGACCATTTCCATCATCTTGCGGGCCACCAGCTTCTTGGGGTTCTCGTCGCTGGCATTGTCGCCCGGCATGTGGCAGAAGTTGCACCGCTGGCCGATAGCGCCCATCATCGCGCCCATCACGGGACGCTCGTCCTCCGCCTTGAGGACTTTCAAGTTCTTGGGCGGCCCGCCGCGTCCCCCGCCCTGCTTGGGAGCATCCTGAGCACCGGCGGTCATGGCCGCCAAAAACAACGCTATGGTTAAAAAACGCATGTTCTAGGATACTCCATGCGCGCCGCGTTTTGGCTAAACCACTCCGGGCGTATCCAGACGGGCAAGCGGGAACTCTGGAAGGACGTGACACCGCCGGACCCGGTGGGTTTGCTCGACCTCACGCCGATCCGCGTCAGTCCGGACTGCCAGTCCTACGCGTATTCCCCCTTGAACGTGCTCTCGCAGGTGTACCTCGTCACCGGTCTTCGATAAAGCATTCTGCGGACGCGGCACCGTGTATGCGCTCGCGCGATCGGGTACTACGTGATCGAGCTGCGCGGCAACGAAGCGTGAATCAGAATACATACGCCCGGAGTGGTTTAGCCAAAACGCGGCGCGCATGGAGTATCCTAGAACATGCGTTTTTTAACCATAGCGTTGTTTTTGGCGGC
>JADGNS010000633.1 GCA_017883355.1 Candidatus Solibacter sp. | reverse complement strand
GTTCGGTCGAGATCAGCGTGGAACAGCGCCCGCCGAAGAGCAGGTCCGCCGGGGCGCCGCCTTCCAGCACCACCAGGAAGCGGCGCGCCTCGCAGAAAATCCGCAGGTGCTCCAGATTGGCGGTCAGCTCGCCTTCGAGATGCAGTCCCACCTGCCACGCCAGATCGCCGGCCATGTCGGCCAGCGTGCCGGTGGCGCAATCGAGGGGGAGCACGGCGTCGAAATCGCCGCCAAAACTACGGGCGAATTCGTGGGCCAGCGCGATCTTCCGCACGGTCTCCGTGCCGGGGCGGTCGGCAATCGCGATGCCGAGCACTTCCAGGTCGGCGGAGAATTCGGCGGCGGGCGGTTCAACCGGCTCGCTGCCGCGCACCCAGCGTTTCACGTCGCGCAAGCGGGCGGCGTCGAACATGGGGGTGAGCACGCGCGGCGGGATGCAATCGTCGCACTTGAGGAAGGCGATGCGCACGCCTTCGTCCGCCGGCTCCTTCACCAGCGCGTCTTCCCACTGGGCGCGCGGCCAGCGCGGGGCCAGCGAATTCCGCGAGAACAGGACGAGTACGATATCGGCCATGCGCGCCTCGCGCGCCTTTTGGGCGAGGTCCGCGCCATCCGACATCTGCCCTTCGTCGAGGAAGACGCGCACGTCGGCGCCGCGTTCCAGCAGCGCGGCCAGGCGCTCGGCGATAGCGCGGTCGGCTGCCGCGTAGCAGGGGAAGATGGTGGGCGCGGTTAGAGCTTGCACGCCAGCGTCAGTCCGTCGCCCAGCGGCACCAGGCTCAGCGATACGCGTGCATCGGCGTGCAGCTTGCGATTGAAGGCGCGAATAGCTTCCGTGTCGGCGTCGGTCTTGGTCGCGTCGATTACGGCGCCTTTCCACAACACGTTGTCGGAGACGATCAGCCCGCCAGGACGCACCAGCGCCAGCGCGCGATCGTAATAGTTCGCATAGTTCGTTTTATCGGCGTCGATGAAGGCAAAGTCAAAGCTGCCGCTGTGGCCCTCGGCGATCAGCGCATCGAGCGTGGCGAGGGCCCCTCCGAGGCGCAGTTCGATTTTGTCTTCCACGCCGGCCGCGCGCCAGAGTTGCCGCGCCTGCGCGGTGTACTCTGCGCTTTGGTCGCAGGCGATGATTTTGCCGCCGGCGGGAAGCGCCAGCGCCACCCAGGTGGAACTGTAGCCCAGGAACACGCCCACCTCCAGCGTCTTCCTGGCGCCCACGAGGCGCGCCAGCAGATGCAGAAACTGGCCCTGCTCGGGCGAAGTCTGCATCGATGCTTGCGGATGTGAATCGGTGGATTCGCGTTGCAGGCGGAGCGCTTCGGGTTCGCGCAGTGTTACGCGGCGGATGTAGTCCGCCATCTCGTCGGTGACTGGAGTATGAAATCGTGACATGGCAAAGAGTCAATTTTACCCCGCCAGGAACATGGCCAGGGCGGCGGCAGTCATTACCGCCGCGGCGAGCCAACCCAACCATTTGAGCAGCGGCGGATTCACGCGATCTCCCATCACCGCGCGGTCGGTGGTCAGCAGCACCACCAGCACGATCAGCGGCGGCGCGAGCACTCCGTTGGCCACCGCCGCCCAGAAGAGCATTTTCACCGCGTCCAGGCCCACACGGTCCAGCGCCACGCCGAGCACCATGGCGACGGCCAGCACGCCGTAGAATTTCGGCGCGAGCTTGGGCTTGCGGTCGAGCGACGCGCCCCAGGACATCGCCTCGGAGATGGCGTACGCGCTCGACCCCGCCAGTACCGGCACGCCGAGCATCCCGGTGCCGATCAGGCCGAGCGTAAACAGCCAGTACGCGCCCTTGCCGGCGAGCGGCTTCAGGGCCTCCGCCGCCTGGCTGGCGGTGCCGATTTTGGTGATCCCGTGGGCGTGCAGCGTGGCGGCCGTGGTGAGGATGATGAAGTACATGACCAGATTGGAAAAGAACATTCCGGTCAGCACGTCGGTGCGCGCCCGCCGCAACTCCGCGTCCGTTGCGCCCTGGCGCTTGGCCACCGTGTTCTTGCCTTCGGCGCGCTCTTCCTCCACCTCCTGCGCGGCCTGCCAGAAGAAAAGATACGGCGAGATGCTCGTGCCCAGAATCCCCACCAGCACCGACAAGTACTCGCGGGACCACCGGATATCCGGCACAAACGTGGCGCGCAGCACCGCCCACCAATCCGGATGGGCGAGGAACGCGGTGATCACGTAGGCGAACAGCACCAGAGTGAGCCATTTGAAAACCCGTGCCAGGAAACGGTACGAGGTCCAGAACAGGGCCGCGACGATCAGCACCGCGAACACCGGCGTCAGCCACGCGGCCGGCATGCCGGTGACCATCCTGGTGGCGTCCGCCATGCCGCCCAGATCCGCGGCGATATTGATCACGTTGGCCACAATCAGCAGCAGGCAAGCGCCCCACAGCACCCAGCGCGAGTAGCGCCGGCGCACCACGGCAGCCAGACCGCGGCCCGTGATCATCCCCAATCGCGAGCACATCAACTGCACCGCCGCCATCAGGGGGAAACAGAACAGCGCGGTCCACAGCGGACCATAGCCGAAACTTGCGCCGCTAACCGAATAAGTCGCGATCCCCGAAGGGTCGTCGTCCGCCGCGCCGGTAATCAGGCCGGGGCCGAGCTCCGCGAAAAACTTTTGGATCGCGTGATTGTGCCTCTGCAAGAGGTTACAGGATACCCCGAACCTGCGCCGGTTGGGTGTGGTGGATCTTACAGAGTCGCGGGCAAACTCAGACCGCTCTTGGTCAGCGCGCGTTGCAGCAGGGCGACGGCATGAATTTCCGGAACGCCGCGCGCGATCGAGATCTCCGAAACCAGCATGTGGCGCGCCCGGTCCAGCATCTTTTTCTCACGGAAGGAGAGCGGCTTATCGATGTGCAGTTGCAGCAGTCCTTTGAAAACCTCGGCGGCTTTCAGCAGGTCCCCGCTCTGCATTTTGTCGCTGTTCTCTTTGAAGCGGACCTTCCAATCGGGGTTGAGGGAACACCAGCCAATCGCCAGGTAGGAGAGAATGCGCGAGATCTCGCGGTCTTTGGTGACCCTTCGCAGCCCGATGTTGGCGGCGTTGGACAGTGGCACCAGCACCGTCATGCTGCAGCCAAATCGCAGCAGGTAGAATCTTTCGAAAGCGGTGCCAAACGAACGGGTACTGATATTCTCGATGGTGCCAACGCCCTGGTTGGGATATACCACCTTGTCGCCGATCTGGAAGGTCATACGGGGTCCCCCACAAACCACCGCTACCGAGTGCTGTTTTAGAATTGGTGCAACGACCCTAAATACTACGCTCGTCGGTGCCTTCTGTCAAGTAGGAATGTCCAATAAATCGTCAGTTTTTGGCCCAGACTGACCAATTTTACAACGTTAGCTGTCAGAATCGAGGCAGAAGGAGGGAAGGAACGACACTTGGAGCAGGATGCCGGATGAGCGCAATACACCCGCTATCAGTGTACGGCGTGATGGGCCTTTGTAGGGCTTCTAGTCGCTCGCGCCGACCTCACTTTCGTCTTCGGCCCGCAGACCGCGCTCCGCCAGAAGCAGGCGCCGCAAGCTGCGCAGGTCGTTTAAGATGCGCCGGCTGCTGGTGATATGAAGATTGAGCTTGGCGAGGTTATACGCAACCAGGAGGAGAGCTTCTTTACGGCGGTCCGCACGATCCTGTTCCGCTGTAGCGACTTCTTGTTCGACGTCGCGCCGGGCTTCATCCACAGCTTCGGCGAGCATGCGAACATACTCGTGCGACCCCTCGATATTATCAAACGGCGTTTCGGGTATATGGCCCACGTTCCGCCTTTCCGACCGCCTGCCCTTGCCGGTGGCCCTGCTAAGATTAAGTGTTATTCATTGTCTCACAAATGAAACCCCGCGGAAATAGCTAATCCGGGCCGCCAAGACTACGACCCGGAACGTAAAACGTGATGGAACATACGCTAAAAGCCGTCCTTGTGGATGACGAGGAACTGGCCCGCGGGTATCTGCGCGAGTTGCTGGTCCCGCACACTGAGATCGTGGTAACAGCCGAATGCGCCAACGGTTTCGAGGCGGTGAAGGCCATCGCCGAAACCAGCCCCGACCTGCTCTTCCTCGACGTCCAGATGCCCAAGCTGGACGGCTTCGAAGTCCTGGAGCTGATCGAGCCCTCGCAG
>JADGNS010000632.1 GCA_017883355.1 Candidatus Solibacter sp. | reverse complement strand
AACTACAGGCTTGCAGCCAGCAGTCAGCCGCCTACACTGGGCTGATGGCCCGGTGGGCCGCGCTGAAGGCCAAGGTCAGCCCGCCGGCTGCGCACGCCGCACCTGTAGCGCACTGAAGTCTGGTGGGGCGGACCCCCTGGTCCTGGGGCCCCCTCTGGGGACGGTCCCCCCGGACCCGCTCTTCGCCAACGGAATCAGCATCATGCACAAATGCGGCAGGCCGACGGGGGCGTCGGCCGCGGACCAGGGGTCCGCCCCACGATGAAGGCAGACTGTACGGTGCCGGCAAAACTAAGTGGCGCTATTTCCCGTACCCCAGGCCAAAGCCGAATTTGAACAACGGGTCGTCCATGTCGAAGGGCACGTCGGCGGCCTGCGCCATCACCGACGGCATGTCGCTGGGCAGGTCGAAGGGCAACTTCCCGCTGGGAGCGTGCTTGCCGAATACCACATCCAGGACGGCCGCATCGCCGGCGCCGAACGCGCCGAACACGGCGGCCACGCTCTCGATGAACTCCGTCAGGATCACCGGCTTATCCATATTCACCACGACCACCGTCGGTGTGCCCGACGCTGCCAGTTTCTTGATCGACGCCAGCACGCTCCAGTTGGCCGCGTTCCCGTAGGCCAGCGTGACACCGTACGTGGCCGTGGGCGGCGGTGTTTCCTGTGTGCCGGCCCCGCCTCGGCCTCCACCGCCCCCGGCGAAAGCGCCGCCGTACGGATAGGTGGTGGCCGGGCTGGCCACCCGGATAATCGCCAGGTCGGCGGACTTCGGATCGTCCACCACGGTCCCATACCGCGCCGCGGCTTCCCGGCCGATGCCCTCCACGTAGATCTTCTTGCCCGCGGCCGCCGGCAGCAGGTTGTTGGCGTTCTTCAGCAGCACGGTGGACTTCACCTGCGCCAGATACCCCGCCTCCAGGAACTTGTCGCCGGCCACCGTACTCTTGGCGGATTCCGGATCGACGTACGGATCCTCGAACATGCCGAGTTGGAACATGGGCCGGAGAATCCGCCGCATCGACGCGTCGATCACCGCCATGGGAATGCTGCCGTCTTTGACGCTCGCCAGAATGAATTTGGGATCGTTGTCGCCGCCGATCTGGTCCACGCCCGCCAGCACGATGGTCTTCTGCCGGTCCTTCTCGGAAAGTTTCTCGACGCCCCACGGCATGTTGCGCAGCCAGTCGGTCACCACCACGCCATGGAAGCCCATCTTCTCGCGCAGCAGATTCGTGATCATCGCCTTAGAGAAGTTGATGCCCAGCGTGTCCTTGCCCACCGGAATGAAGTAGCCGCCCATGATGCCGCCGGTGCCCGCTTCGAACGCCGCCCGGAACGGGATCAGGTGGTAATCGAAATTGTTACCCGGATAAATGGTCCACTTGCCGTACGAGTTGTGCGGATCGTATCCGTCTTTCACCGGACCATCGCCCGGAAAATGCTTGGTGACGGTCATGACGCTGTCCGGCCCGAGTTGTTTGCCCTGGAAGCCCTCCACGATGGCCTTGATCAGCGTCGCGTTGAGATTGGCGTCTTCACCGAAGGTGCCGCTGATGCGGTTCCAGCGCGGCTCCGTCGTAGTGTCGGCCATGGGACCGAGCAACACCTGGATGCCCAGCGCGCGGAGTTCCTTGGCGGCGATCTCTCCGAACTGGCGCACCAGTTCCGGATCGCGCGCGGCCGCCAGCCCGAGTTGGTCCGGCCATTGCGAGATGACGGGTTTGGCGTTGGCCGCGCCGCGCCCCGCGCCGTGCCGAGGGTCGGTGCTGAAGACCAGCGGAATGCCGAGCCGGGACGCCTCCGCCATTTCCTGCAGCCCGTTGTGGAACCTGGCCGTGACCTCCGGCGCTTCCCCGGCATTGGGGCGCACCAGGATCCAGCGGACATTCCGATCGACAATCAGCTCGCTCGGATTGGCGCTGCCCATCGGCTCCACGCTGTTGGGATTGTTGCGTCCCTGAAAGCTGCGGTTGGCGGAGCCCGCCGCCGCGCCGCGGCCGCCACCAGGAGCGCCGCGTCCACCCGCCGCCGGCAGGCCGAGCACCTCGCCGTTCGGCCCCGTGAAGCCGGCGAGAGAGGAATGGATCATCAGACCCACCTTCTCTTCGGTGGTCATTTTGGAAAGCAGGTCGGCCACCCGTTGATCCAACGGCAGGCGCCAGTCCTCGTAGCGGTCCAGCGTTCCGTTCTTGTTCAAGTCGCGGAATTTCAAGCCGTCTTTGTGGAGCACCTGCGCTTTACGGGCCTCGATCTTCGGCTGCGCCGGTGCGGCCGAAGATGGTGGAGGAGAGGCCAGCATCCAGATCAGACCGGCCGCGGCGGCGGCAACGGTGGCTGTGACAACTGCAATTCGCTTCATTCGGGTTTCTCCAACGGCTATTTTCACACCGGGGTAAGATCGCAGGACCATTCTATGCGCCGCCGGCGACGCTGCCGGGACCGGCTTGGGCGACGTTCTCCGCGCACCCATCTTTAATGAGCTTGAAATTCTCGATGAACCGCGCCGCCAGCGCGCGATACTTGCGGTCGTAATCCTCGCGGCTCGGCCAGGTAGCGGCAGGGTCGAGAATCTGCGGCGGAACGCCTTCGAATGCGAGCGGGACCTCGAAACCGAAGACCGGGTCGATCCGGTACTCCACGTTTTTCAGCTTCGCGGTGAGGGCGGCCTCGAGCAGCGCGCGAGTGTGGCGTATGCCGATCCGCTTGCCGACGCCGAACGGTCCGCCGGTCCAGCCGGTGTTGACCAGCCAGCAGGTGATGTCGTGCTTCATCAGCCGCGCTTTGAGCATTTCGCCGTAGGCGTAGGGATGGCGCACCATGAACGGACCGCCGAAGCAGGTGCTGAAGGTGATTTCCGGTTCCGCGCCCAAGCCGATCTCGGTGCCGGCGATCTTGCTGGTGTACCCGGAGAGGAAGTGGTAGATGGCCTGGTCGGGAGTGAGCCGCGCGATGGGCGGAATCACGCCGTTGGCGTCGCACGTCAGAAAAACGACGTTGCGCGGATGGCCCGCCATCTTCGGCGGAAGATAGTTTTCGATGTAATCGAGCGGATAGGCGCCGCGGGTGTTCTCGGTGAGGGCGTCGTCGTTGAGGTCGAGCCGGCGCGAGAGCGGATCGAGTACCACGTTCTCCAGAATTGTGCCGAAGCGCCGCGTGCAGGCGTGGATCTGCGGCTCGGCCTCGGGCGAGAGGCGGATGACTTTGGCATAGCAGCCATCCTCGAAATTGAAAACGCCGCTTTCGCTCCAGCCGTGCTCGTCGTCGCCGATCAGGCTGCGCGTGGGGTCGGCCGACAGGGTTGTTTTGCCGGTGCCCGAGAGGCCGAAGAACAGCGCCACGTCGCCATCCGGACCCACGTTGGCGGAGCAGTGCATGGGAAGCACGCCTTCCGCCGGGAGCAGGAAATTGAGGACCGTGAAAATGGTCTTCTTGATTTCGCCGCCGTACCCGGAGCCGCCGATGATGGCGAGCCGCTGGGAGAAGTTGATGATGATGAAGGTCTCCGTGCGGGTGCCATCGATGATGGGCGAGGCGTGGAAGGAAGGCGCGCAGATCACGGTGAACTCCGGCACGTGCCGCTTGAGGGCCTCGGTGCTGCGGATCTTCATGAACATGTTGCGCGCAAAGAGGCTGTGCCAGGCCTTCTCGGTGACGATCCGGATGGGCATGCGGTATTCCGGGTCGGCGCCGGCGTAACAATCCTGCACGAACACGTCGCGGCCTTGCAGGAAACCCGCCATCCGCGTGTGGAGCGCGCTGAACTTCTCGGCGCTGAAGGGCCGGTTATACTCGCCCCACCAGACCTGGTTTTCGGTGGAGGCCTCGCGCACGACGAATTTGTCGGCCGCGGCGCGCGCCGTATGTTTGCCGGTCGTCACCACGACGGGGCCGAGATGCGAGATGCGCGCTTCTCCCCGGAAAACTACCTCCTCGTACAACGACGCAGTGGGGAGATTCCAGTAGACGCGGTGCAGGTTGGAGAGGCCGTGGTTCGCCAGTCCATAAATGCTCGCCAGTTGGCCGGCTTCGGGCTGCGCCGGCGACGGAAGGTCGAGATAGGGGTTCATCGCCAGTCCCTCACGAGTTTGCGGTCGCCCAGAAAAAGTTCGTTGGGCGCACCCGGATGGAGTACCCACTTGATGCGGTCTAT
>JADGNS010000001.1 GCA_017883355.1 Candidatus Solibacter sp. | reverse complement strand
GGCGCCGGCTACATCTTCCAACTGCCGCGCCACAAGACCACGTGGGACGCTAGCGTGCGCGCCGTCATCGGAGGCGCCGCCAGCGTGGTGACCGACGATTGCCTGCGCGCCACCCCCCGGATCGACGTGCAGCTTCACGCCGTCGATGCAAGTTGCATCGTGCCCATGGGCCGGATACCCGAGCGCAGCTACGCCGCCTATTCCATCCGCCCCAAGATCCACCGCATGCTGCCCGAGTTCCTGCGCCCCGTTCCCGCTGTGGAACTGCGCGTTCCCTGCCGCGAAAGGTTCGCCGATCTGCACACCGAGGTCACCGCCGGCAACCTCGCGGACCTGGTGGCGTCCTGTGAGATCGATCATAGTGTCCACCCTTCCACCACCTTTCGCGGCGGGCGAAAAGCCGCCGAAAGAACCCTCCTCCGTTTCCTTGACGATCGCCTGCGCCGCTACTCACGCGACAAGAACGAGCCCTCCGCCCACGCCACCAGCGATCTCAGCCCATACCTGCACTATGGCCACATCTCGTCGCTCGAAGTGGCGCTGGCCGTGCGCGAGCACGCGAAGGAACACAAGCTGATCGCCGACGAGTTTCTGGAAGAGTTGATCGTGCGCCGCGAGCTGGCCTTCAATTTCAGGCGTTACGCGGAGCGCTACGATACGCTCGAAGCGCTGCCCGATTGGGCGCAAAAGACCATCGCCGCCCACCGCAACGACACGCGCGACCCGGTGTACACTCGCGGACAATTCGAGAGAGCGGCCACCCACGACGATCTGTGGAACGCCACCCAAAAGGAGCTGCTGCTGCGCGGCAAGATCCACGGCTACTACCGCATGTACTGGGGCAAGAAGATCGTCGAATGGGCGGCGAGCGCCGCCGAAGCCCTGGCCACCATGCTCTACCTGCACGATCGGTACGCGCTGGACGGGGACGACCCGAATACCTACACCAACATCCTTTGGTGCTTCGGCCTTCACGACCGCCCTTGGCCGGAGCGGCCAATCTATGGGACCATTCGCTCAATGGTCCGTTCGGGGATGGAACGAAAGACCAACGTGGATGCGTATATCCGGGAGATCGAATATCTGGAACGCACAGGCAAGGAGTTGAGCGCGTGAACATCACCATTACCGGAGCCAGCGGGCTGATTGGCCGGCGACTTCTGAAGAACCTCGGCGCCAGCGGCCACACGCTGACGGTGGTCAGCCGGCACGCCGGCACCAACGTCCCACCCGGAGTCGGCGTTGTCGCCTGGGATCCCATGAGGGGGCCCGCGCCCGAGGATAGCGTGCGCAATGCCAACGCGGTGATCCACCTGGCCGGCGAACCGGTGGCGCAGCGCTGGAACGCGGACGCGAAACGGCGCATCCGCGAGAGCCGCGTGGTGGGCACGCGCAACCTGGTGCAGGCGCTCGCCAGGCTGCGCAATCCGCCGCAGACTCTCGTCTGCGCCTCGGCGGTAGGCTACTACGGCTCGCGCGGCGATGAAGTGCTGCGCGAGGACTCGGCGCCCGACAACAGCTATCTGGCCGAGGTTTGCGCCGCGTGGGAAAAGGAGGCGGTGGCCGCAGAATCGTTCGGTATGCGGGTGGTGCGGGTGCGTACTGGTGTAGCGCTGGACGCTCGCGGCGGCGCGCTGCAGCGTATGCTGACACCGTTCCGTATGGGCGCCGGCGGCAGACTGGGCGACGGCAGGCAGTGGATGTCGTGGATCCACCTGGCGGATCTGGCGGCGATGTTCCAGTTCGCCGTCGAAAACGAGGTGCGCGGCGCGCTCAACGGCACGGCGCCCATCCCGGTCACCAACGCGGATTTTACGCAGGCTCTTGCCAAGGCGCTCCACCGGCCGGCCATCTTCCCGGTTCCGGCATTCGGGTTGAAGCTGCTGTTCGGCGAGATGTCGGAGGTCCTGCTGGCCAGCCAAAGAGTGCTGCCCGCCGCGCCGGAAGCCGCCGGGTTCCAATTCAAGTTTCCGGAATTGGGCGGTGCGTTGCAGGACTTGCTGGGGGAGACGCGATAGGGAAGTTGTCTTTTCAACGCAGAGACGCAGAGAACGCAGAGGTAAGCGCAGAGAAGACAAAAGCAGGTTAGGCCCTCTGAGCACGTGACGTGAAGCGGAGACGCGGCCGGCGCAAAGCCGGGCCGGGAAAAAGGTCCGCCTTGCTCCTTCCCCCGGTCTTATTTCTTGGTTTTCTCTGCGCTTTCCTCTGCGCTCTCTGCGTCTCTGCGTTGAGGACCTACTTCGTTCCGCCGGCGACGCCGCGCTGTTTGCGGGTGAGGATCTCGCGGACGGCGTAGATGCGGCGGTCCTGGCTTTCGAAGTAGATGCGCATCATCATCTCGCCCATCAGGCCGGTGGTGAACATCATCAGGCCGCTCAACAGGAGCAGGCATCCGGCGATCATCAAGGGGCCGTGTTCGATCACGATTTCATACCCCAGTATCTTGATCACCGCCAGGTAGACCATGATGCCGCCGCCGCTCACGGTGCCGGCCAGGCCGAGCGAGCCGAAGAAATGCATCGGGCGCGTGAGGTATTTGAGCAGGAACTTGATCGTGAGGATGTCGAACAGCACGCGGAAGGTGCGGCCGATGCCGTAGTGCGAATCGCCGGCGGCGCGCGGCACGTTGCGGATGGGCACCTCGATCACGCGCGCGCCGTAAAAGCTGGCCAGTGCGGGGATGAAGCGGTGGAGTTCGCCGTAGAGGTTGACGTCCTTGAGAACTTCGGCGCGATAGGCCTTGAAGGTGGTGCCGAAATCGCGCAGGGCCACGCCGCTGGCCTTGGCCATGAGCCAGTTGGCGATGCGCGACGGGATCTTGCGCATGATGGCGCTATCCACGCGGTGTTTGCGCCAGCCGCTGGCGATATCGTAGCCCTGGTCGATCTTCTCCAGCAGCGCCGGAATGTCTTCGGGGCAGTGCTGTAAGTCGCCATCCATGGCGATGATGACGTCGCCCTTGGCTTCGTGGAAGCCGGCGGAGAGGGCGGCGGTCTGGCCGAAGTTGCGGCGCAGGCGGATCACCTTGAGGTGGCCGTCGGTTTCCACCAGGTTGGCCAGGAGTTCGAAGCTGCGATCGTTGGAAGCGTCGTCGACGAAGAGGATCTCGTAGGGGCGCTGCAACTGCTCCAGCACCGCGGTGAGGCGGTCGTACAACGGGAGTATGGAGGGCTCCTCGTTGTGGATCGGAATCACGATCGACAACATTGCCATGCGAACTATCAGTGTAGCATCGCGCCTGCGCGGCTCTATGCTGGAGCGCTCCCGCCTGATCGCTCCGCTGTTGGGAGGAGATGTTGGGACCTGGGCGAGAGCGAGCCGGGACAAAACACGGCATCCGCGACGGACTTTTAAGCCGCGGAAATTATCGCTGTCCAGCCAGACCCCACCGGGGGGTGGGGTACGCGATGTTACAATGGAATCAATGAAAAGTGCGATTGGATTGTTGCTCGGATTTGTCTTGGGGGGAGGGTGCCGCTATTTGGAGATCCCAGTGCCGAGTCCGCCGAAATTACTGGGGGCGCTGCTGGTAGTGGCGACCACGATTGGGTACATGACTGTGGACAATTACCTCGCCAGGCCTGCCGATCCGAAGCCGGCCGTGGTTACGGCTACGGGCGTCCGGTAATCCGGCGGCGCAACAGGTCGAGCGCCATTTGCACGGCGAATGTGCGGATACGCTGGCGGTCGCCCAGGAACTGCCTGAGCACGGAGGTAGTGCCGGCGGCATCGGCGAGGCCCACGTACATGGTGCCCTTCGGGACCTTTTCGTCTCCGGCTTCCGGTCCGGCGGCGCCGGTGATGGAGAGCGCGTAGGTGGATCTGGTGCGGCGCCGAGCTCCCAGGGCCATGGCTTCGGCGGTTTCCTTGCTGACCGCGCCGTGTTCTTTCAGGGTCTCCGGACTCACGCCGAGCAACTCCATCTTCATGGCGTTGGTGTAGGTGATGAATCCGCCCACAAAGTACTGCGAACTCCCGGGCGCGCTGGTGAAACGCTCGCCGAGCATGCCGCCGGTGGCACTCTCCGCTACCGAGACCGTGGCCTCAAGCATGTGTAGCAGTTCGCCGACCACCACCTGCAGCGGATCGCCATTGCGCGAGTAGATGCGGTCGCCGAGCAGCAATTCGATGGGGCCGCCGACTTCGGCGAGGAGCGTATCCGCCTCAGCTTCGGTTTCGCAGCGGGCGCGCAGATGGATCTGGATATCGCCGGCGGCGGCCAGGATGGTGGTCACGGGGTTTTCGTACTTCTTGTAGACCGGGGCGATCAACTGATCGAGATCGCTCTCTCCCATACCGGCGACGCGCAGGAAGAGCGTGCGGATCACCTGCTTGGGGACGATGCGGGCGAGGCGGGGGAGGCAGTGCCTCTCGAACATCGACTTGAGTTCATGCGGCGGACCGGGCAGCAGGATAGCCACCGCGCCGGATTCTTCGAGCCACTGGCCGGGAGCGGTGCCGCGATCGTTGGACAGGATGTCCGCGCCCTGGATGACGAAGGCCTGGCGTTTGTTGACTTCGGCCATCTTGCGTTTGGCGGCGGCGAAGCGCTGCGCCAGCCAGTCGGCGATCTCGGTGTCGAAGACGAGTTTGCGGCCGAGCGCCTGGGCGACGGCTTCGCGGGTGACATCGTCTTCGGTGGGTCCGAGGCCGCCGGAGAGAATCAGGATGGGGGAGCGGCCCATGGATTGGCGCACCTGGGCGGCGAGGCGGTCGCGGCTGTCGCCGATAACGCACTTGGTGACCACTTCGACGCCGAGCTGGTTCAGTTCCCGGGTGAGGTAGAGCGAGTTGGTATCGACGCGATCGCCGGTGAGCATCTCGCTGCCGATGGCGATAATCTCGGCGTTCATTAGAAGAGAGGCCGCCCCTTAATGCCGACATCGACGCGGTGGATGGCGTTGGTGGTGGCCACCACCATGGCGCGCGATGGGGTGAAGGCCAGGCCGACGACGCCGGGGCCGGAGAGAAACAGGTCGGCGCGCCGGTCGGGATCGATGCGCACGACGCCCTTGCGGCCGGCGATGGAGGCGGCCACGTAGAGCCGGCCCTCCTCATCGAAGGCCATGCCTTGCGGGCGGCCGAGGCCGCGGTAGAAGGTCTCCACCTCGCCCTGGAGCGAGATGCGGAACACCGCGTCGAAGCTGGATGTGGTGGGCCCGGTGACGTAGAGATAGCCGTCGGGACCAAAGGTCAGGTGGTAGGCGGAGATGGAGGGTTCCAGGGTGGCGAAGACGAAGATCTGGCGGCTGGGACTGATCTTGAAGATGGTGCCAGAGCGATCGCCCACATAGAGATTATGTTCGACGTCGAAGGCGATTCCGGTAGCCACGCCCATGCCTTCCACGTACACGCTCATATTGCCGCTGGGCGTGACCTGGTAGACGAAGCCATCATAGCGGCTGGAGATGTAGAGCATGCCCTGCTCATCGAAGGTGAGCGCGGTGGCATTCATGAGGTCGTTGATGAACGGCTTCGGGGAGAAGTTGAGATCGATCTTGTAGACGGCTACCGGGACCTTCTGGCCGCGCGAGCCGCTGAAGGTGGTGAAGATATTGCCGAACGAATCGACGGCTGGGTTGGTCACGGGGTGCAGGCTGTCGGCCACCATCACGCCGATGTCGCAGGCCCACGATTCGCTGGCCTGTTTGCCGCTTTCGATCACCAGTTCGCCGGCGGTAGCGCCCTCCGGCACACGGGCGATGACAAACGAATCGGAGCCGATGATGACCGGCGCGCCCACTTCCCCGATGGTCACCTTGGGCCGTTCTTCCTGGGCAAAGCCCTTCCCCCGAATCTGCAACTCGCCGCCGGCAATGGCCGCGGGCGGAGTGACCTGGGAGATGAGCGGCTTGGGGTCTGCTGGTTTACGGAGAGGCATATTTATAGAAGATTGAAACACCCTGCCAGGAATAACACAAGGGCGGCGTAGGCACCGGCCATCACGTCGTCCAGATTGATACCTAGCCCTCCGGGGAGGGCCTCCAGTTGGCGAACGGGCGGCGGCTTCCAGATATCGAAGAGGCGGAAGAGGGCGAATGCAGCCAGGTAGCTCTTCCAGTTGAGCGTGCGCGCCCCCGCGAGAGCGATCCACTGGCCCAGAACTTCGTCCACGACGACAATCTGCGGGTCCTTGAGGTGGGTGACCTGGGCGGTGACGGTAGCGGCCCAGGTAGCGGGGACGAAGAGCAGGGCGGCGAGGACTAGGAAGTGCCAACTGGTGAGGGCGGCGTATTCGTGAAGAAAAATAGCAATGGCCAGAGCGGCGAGTGAACCGGCGGTGCCGGGGGCGAAGGGGGAATAGCCGCAGCCGAACCAGGTGGCGATGTAGAGGGCGAGATTTCGCTTCATCGGGATGTCCATTCAACGCAGAGACGCAGAGATCGCAGAGGACACGCAGAGAAAGGCAAAAACAATACTGAGGCGGCCGTTCTTGGTTTTCTCTGCGCCTATCTCTGCGATCTCTGCGTCTCTGCGTTGAGGTCGTGGCCCCGTTTGGCACCGGCTTCGACGGGTTAAGGAGCAGTCGCCCGCCCTCATTCTTCTTCCTGCTGGGGCTGGATCTCGGGGCCGGGAATTACGTATTTGTCGGTGGCCCAGTTGCCCAGGTCGATGATGCGGCAGCGTTCGCTGCAGAACGGGAACTCGGGGTCGCCCGGGGCGACCGCTTTCTTACAAATTGGGCAGGTCATCATACGGCGACAAGGGGCGAAATATTGATAAATGCAGAGGCGGCCGGCGGCGGAGCCGCTTCGGTGGGCGCGAGCAACGTGCCCACCACGTCGTAATCGTGCGCTTCGGTAATGCGCAGGCGGCGGATCTCGCCGGGGCGAGGCTCGGAGCCCTCGAAATCGTTGATTAGGGCTACGCCATCGATCTCCGGCGCCTGGGTGGCCATGCGCGATTCCCACAGGAGATCGGTCTCGGCGGAAAGTCCGCCGACGAGCACCGGGACTTCGCTGCCCACCAGGGCGCGATTGCGTGCACGGGCGATTTTGCGCTGGATGGCCATCAGGCGGCGCTTGCGATTCTGAATGGTGCGGCCATCCACTTTGCCATCGAGCGCGTAGCTGGCGCTGGTGTCCTCGTCGGAGTAGGCGAACACGCCGAGATTATCGAATCTGGCGGCCCCGACGAACTGGCACAACTCTTCGAAATCCGCGGCGGTTTCGCCGGGGAATCCCACGATGAAGCTGGTGCGGATGGCGACGCCGGGAATGGTGCGGCGGATGCGCTCGATCAGCTTGAGGAAGATTTCGCCCGAGGCGCCGCGCTTCATGCGCTTGAGGACGCCGGCGCTCGCGTGCTGCAGCGGCATGTCGATGTACTTGGCGAGGGCGGCGTGCTGGGCGATGGTGTCGAGCAGGCGCTGCGTGACTTTATTCGGATAGGCGTAGAGGAAGCGGATCCACTTCTCGATGGGCGTCTCGATCTGCGCGAGGCGCGCCAGCAGATCGGCGAGGCCGTCGGGCAGTCCGAAATCCTCGCCGTAGCAGGTGGTGTCCTGGCCGATCAGGTTGATCTCGCGGATGCCATGCTGGAAGAGGCGGGTGGCTTCGGAGATTACGGATTCGAAGCGGCGGCTGCGGAAGGCGCCGCGATATTGCGGGATCACGCAGAAAGTGCACGGGTGATCGCAGCCTTCGGCGATCTTCATGTAGGCGAAGTGGTGAGGGGTGGAGAGCACGCGCGGCGTGAGGTCGTGATAGAGGTACGGCTCCAGGGGATTGGTGTCCGGTTCCAGACCTTCGCAGACGGCGACGATACTTTCCAGTTCGTTGGTGCCGATGAGAGCGTCGACTTCGGGGAGTTCCGTACGGATATCGCCGCGATAGCGTTCCACCAGGCAGCCGGCGACGATCAACTTTTTGGCGCGGCCGATTTTCTTGTACTCGGCCATCTCCAGGATGGTGTCGACGGACTCCTTTTTCGCGGGGTCGATGAAGCTGCACGTGTTGACCACGAGCACGTCGGCCTGATCGGGATGGGGGGTGAGTTCGTGGCCTCTGGCGACGAGTTGACCCATCATCACTTCACTATCGACGAGGTTTTTGGGACAGCCCAGACTGATGAAACCGACTTTCAAGCGTGTGTACCGACCTTACGGGGAGGAACTACATTCAGGATAGCATTGCGGCTGTCGCGTGAACGGCCGCTGGTGGCGGCGACGGCGGGGGCACAAAGAACGCTGGTATCATCGTGGGAAATGAGAATATTTCTGATTGCCGCAGCGCTGGCCGGCGCGGCCCTGGCGCAACCGGCCCGCTGGACGGAAAAAGCGGCCAACGAATGGTATGCCAGGCAGCCCTGGCTGGTGGGGAGCAACTATCTGCCGGCCACGGCGATCAACCAGCTTGAGATGTGGCAGGCGGATACGTTCGACCCGGTCTGGATCGATACCGAACTGAACTGGGCCGAAGGTCTGGGGATGAACACGATGCGCGTATTCCTCCACGACCTGCCGTGGAAACAGGACTCCGGGGCCTACCAGAGGCGCATCGATAAGTTCCTCAGCATCGCCGACCGCCACAAGATCAGGCCGATCTTCGTGCTTTTCGATTCCTGCTGGGACCCGTACCCGCAGATTAACGATCAGCGGGCGCCGAAGCCCGGCGTGCACAATTCGGGTTGGGTGCAGAGCCCGGGAGCGGCGGCCATGAGCGATCCGGCGCAGAGCGAGCGTCTGCGGCAGTACGTGCAGGAAGTGATTGGGGCTTACCGTTACGACAAGCGCGTGCTGGCCTGGGATTTGTGGAACGAGCCGGACAATCCGAACGACCCGTACAAGAGCCTGGAGGCGCCGAACAAGATGAAGTTAGTGCTGGCCCTGCTGCCCAAAGTGTTTGTGTGGGCGCGTGCCATGCTGCCGCTCCAACCGCTGACCAGCGGGGTGTGGAGGGGCGACTGGTCGAGCCCGGAGAAGCTGGATGCCATCCAGAAGATTCAGATGGAGCAGAGCGACGTGATCTCGTTCCACAACTACGATGGCCCGGCGGAGTTCGAAAAGCGCGTCCAGTGGCTACAGGCCTGGAAGCGCCCGATTCTCTGCACCGAGTACATGGCGCGGCCCAACGGGAGCACGTTTCAGGCGATTCTGCCGATTGGCAAGAAGTACAACGTGGCGATGATGAACTGGGGATTCGTCAACGGCAAGTCACAGACCAACCTGCCGTGGGATTCCTGGCAGAAGCCCTACACCGACCGGGAGCCTGCCATGTGGTTCCACGATATCTTGCAGAAAGACGGCAAGCCTTACCGGCAGGAAGAAGTGGACTTCATCCGGCAGATCACGGGATACGGAGTGAAGAGTAAGAAGGGGAAGACCGGACGTTGAGCGGCGGCATAAGGACCCCGGCGGGCGAGTTACTTGCCGCGGTGGTCCTTACGCCAGGCTCACTTACTTGGTGAATTCGAGCCGGGTGTTGGAGCCGCCGAATTCGATCGCGTTGACTTTATCGACGGTGCCGTCCTTGGAGGCGTCGACTGCCGTGAACTGGAACTTCTTGGCGCCGTTCTCTACTTTCACTGGAGCGCTCACGCTCTTAGACTTACTGTCCGTGAAGACGGCGTTGGCGCCGTCCACCTTAACCTTGTATTCGCCGGCCGCGAGCTTCACGCCGGCGACGGTGGCCGGTGCCGAGAAGATCACATCGTACGACTTCTGGCCCGCAAAGCAGAGGCTGGATAGAGACAACACTACACCGAGAATGAGAGATTTTTTCATGAGATTCGAATGGTCCTTTTACCTGATGGTTAGTTTGACGTCTTCCGGAAGAGGTCTTACGTGGCCACTTACAAATCCAGCATACAAAGAAGACGACGCCGTATCAAATCCAAAATTTCTATCCGGTCGATAGTGGGGCGGTAGAGCGCAGATAATAAATAACTTGCGAGTATTGTCTATTTATGTAAACGCATTCAGCCGCCGAACACGGAGCGCACCTGCGCGATGAATTTCGCCACCTTTTCGCGGGGATCGCCGGCGCCCAGCGCCTCGATGGGCAGGAAACCGCGATACCCCACCTTATCGATGGCCGCTTTCACTTTGCGCAAATCCGTGGGCACTTCCCTGGTTCCGTACCCGACGTTCTCCTTCAATTGCCAGGACACCGCATAGGGCACCAGCTTTTCGATCTCTTCGTAGGGATCCGCGGAGCGCAGGCTGCCGATATCGAGGATCACGCCGAACCATTCCGAATCCACCGCCTTGACCAGTTGAATGGTCTGGTCCGCGGTCTTCAAGAAGTCGTTGTGGTTTTGCAGGCCCAGGATGACGCCGTTTTGGCGGCCCCAGGCGGCGCACTCCTTAAAATCGGCCGTCATCCAGGGGAGTACGCTGTCGAAAGTGTGGCCATCCGGCACTTTGGCGCCGGAGAAGACGCGAATCACCGGCGCGCCCAACTTGGCGGCGACTACCGTCCAGTCCTTGACCAGTTGCACCTCCGGCTTGCGTAGCGCGGCGTCGGGCAGGCTGAAATCGTTGCGCACGCCGGTGCTGCTGAGGGTGACGCCGTTGAGGTACGCCTTCTTCTTGAGACTGCGGATGGTATCGTCGCCCGGCACCTTTGGGTAGCCGGGGAAGTAGTAGCCGGTGGCGTCGAGAGCGTCGAAGCCGTTCTGTGCGCAATAGACGACCAGGTCTTCCAGCGTCATCTCTCCGGCGCGCAGCGTGCGGTCGAAGGAGTAGGCGTTGAGCCCCAGTTTGAGTTTCACGCCGCCGGTGCGGGGGACCTTTCCCTGCGCCCATGTGGCGCCGGAGTGGACGGCGAGGGAGGACGCCGCGGCTAAATGTACGCCTCGCTGGAAGAATTCTCGACGATTCATGGGATCTCCTTGCAGTATTATTCTTGCATGTTGGTAGCTGATTCGCCGATTTCCAGCCGATTGAGGAGGGTGCTTGGGGAAGGGAGTGGCTGGGACGCAGGGATTCGAACCCCGATACGCAGCTCCAGAGGCTGCAGTCTTACCGTTAGACGACGTCCCAATAAATACGAAACCTTATTTTACCAGACCCGGCCCCGCGAATCCACCATACGCCGCATAGTAAACTGGAAGTTCAAGATGAAGAACTGGTTGCGGGTGAGCGTCCTGCTGGGCCTGTTCGCCTCGGCCGGGTCGGCAGTCGATTGGAAAGCTCTCAAGCCGCAGGGCTACGTCAGCGATTTCGCCAACGTCATCGACGCGGCCAGCAAGTCCCAACTGGAAGCCTACTGCGCCAGCGTGGAGGGCTCCACCGGCGCCCAGATGGCGCTGGTGACCATCGCCACCCTGGAAGGCGAGCCCATCGAAGACGTCGCCAACACGATCTATCGCGCCTGGGGCGTCGGCCAAAAAGGCAAGAACGAAGGCGCCCTGCTCCTGCTGGTCATCAATGACCGCCGCAATCGCCTGGAAGTAGGCTACGGCCTCGAACCCATCGTGCCCGACGGCTTTGCCGGTTCCGTGTTGCGCGAGATGCGCCCCGCCCTGCGGGAGCAGCACTACGGGGAAGCGCTCATGGCGGCCGCGGAAACCATCGGCGCTACCGTCGCCAAGTCGAAGGGCGTCACCCTCACCGCCCAGCTTCCGCGGCGGATCCGCAGTACGCCCACCGATTCCATTCCGTGGCCCGCGATCCTCGGCGGCATCGGCCTCCTTGTCTTTCTCTTCCGCGCCGGCGGACCCCGCGGTTTCGGGGGCGGGGGGGGCGGCGGCTTCCTGCCCGCCCTGATTCTGGGTAACATGATGTCTCGCGGCTCCTGGGGCGGTCGCGGCTCCGGCGGATTCGGCGGCCCCGATTCCGGCGATGGAGGTTTCGGCGGCTTCGGCGGCGGCGATTCCGGCGGCGGCGGCGCCTCCAGCGATTGGTAAGGACCCTATGGACAAGCTACTCGCGCAACTCATCGGGAAACTTCAGAAGGCCTACGGCGAGCGCCTCGTCTCCGTGGTCCTCTACGGTTCGGCGGCCGGCGGCGATCACCACGCCGACTTCTCCGACATCAACATTCTCTGCGTGCTGAGCGAAATCTCCCCCCGCGAACTCGCTAGTGGCGAGGACATCTTCCGCTGGTGGAGAGAACAGGGCAGCCCTTCCCCCCTCCTCCTCACCGAGCACGAACTGGTCAGCTCCGCCGACTGCTTCGCCATCGAGTTCCACGATATCCAACGCCAGCACCGTCTCCTCCACGGCAAGGACGTCATCACCGCTCTGGCCATCGACGACTCCTTCTACCGCGCCCAGGTGGAGCACGATCTTCGGGCCAAACTCCTCCGCGTCCGCCAGAAGGCCGGTGGCATGCTCTCCAATCCCGACCTCCTGCGCCGCATGCTGCTGGATAGCGTGTCCACCTTCTGCGTGCTCTTTCGCCACGCCCTCATTCTCCGCGGCTTCGATGCGCCGGCCTCGAAACGCGATTGTGTACAGCGCGCCCATGAAATCTTCGCCATCGATGCCGCACCCTTCGAAAAGCTACTCGACGTCCGCGAAGGCCGCCGTAAGCCTCGCGACATCGACCCGGTGCTGCTGCTGGCTTCGTACCTGAAAGAAATCTCGCAAGTCATCGACGCTGTCGACCAAATCGAAAAATAAGGAGAACTCTCGTGAAAATTGCACTGATCGTCGTGGCGCTTCTGCTCGTCCTGGGAATGGGCGCTTGCAGCAAGTACGTCGGTGTGCGGAACGATCTCGTCACCCAGCGTGAGGCTGTCACCGCCTCCTGGAGCACGGTGGATGTCGCCCTGCAACGCCGCGCCGACCTTATCCCCAACCTGGTGGAAACCGTCAAAGGCTTCGCCGCCCACGAGACCGAAGTGTTCAAGAACATCGGCGATGCCCGCGCCGCTCTCGGAGGCGCGCGCACTCCCTCGGAGAAGATCGCCGCCAACGATCAGTTGTCCGGCGCGCTCTCCCGCCTCCTGATGATCAGCGAGAACTACCCGCAGCTCCGTTCCAACGAAAATTTCCTCCGCCTGCAGGACGAGCTGGCCGGCACCGAAAACCGCATCGCCATCGAGCGCCGCAAGTACAACGAGACCCTCCAGGGATATAATACGGCCATCCAGCTTTTCCCCAACAACATCGTCGCCGGTTTGAGCGGCTTCTCGCGCAACGATGCCTATTTTAAGACTGAGCCCGGCGCGCGCACGGCTCCCAAGGTGGGCTTCTAAGTGTTCGGAAACTATATCAACGGCGAGTGGATCACGGCGGGCGCCACATTTGAGAACCGCAACCCCGCCAACAACGGAGAAGTCGTCGGCACGTTCGTCAAGGGTGCCGCCGCCGATATCGATGCCGCCGCCGCGGCTGCCCTAGCCGCCTTCCCGGGCTGGAGCGCCACCAGCGGACCGGCGCGCGGCAACATCCTCTATAAGGCCGCCGACATCCTCGACAAGACCTTCGAATCGGTAGCGGCCGATATGACTCGCGAGGAAGGCAAGACGCTGCCCGAAGCCAAGGGCGAGGTGCGGCGCGCCATCAACATTTTCCGCTACTTCGCCGGCGAAGGTTCGCGCCTGCCCGGCATGCTGGTGCCGAGCGAGCGCGATCGCGTCCACATGTTCGCCCTGCGCAAGCCCATCGGCGTGGTGGGCCTGATCACCCCGTGGAATTTCCCCTCCGCCATTCCCGCCTGGAAGCTGGCCCCGGCGCTGATCTGCGGCAACACCGTGGTACTCAAGCCCGCGTCGGCCGCTCCCCTCAGCGCCTGGCGCATCGTGGAGGCGCTCCACCAGGCAGGCATTCCCAAAGGAGTGGTGAACTTCGTGGCCGGTTCCGGCGGTGAATTGGGTGGCGCTCTGGTCGATGCCGCCGGACTCAAGGCCGTCTCCTTCACCGGTTCCTGCGAAATCGGCGCCTGGCTGCACGCCCATGCCAGCCGGCGGCACCTGCGCATCCAGCTCGAAATGGGCGGCAAGAACCCCACCATCGTCCTGGCCGACGCCGATTTTCCTTCCGCCGTGGAGAACGTGGTCAACGCCGCCTTTTTCTCCACCGGCCAGAAATGCACCGCCACCAGCCGCGCCATCGTGGAAGATGCCATCTACGATCGGTTCGTCGCCGCCGTAGTGGAGCGCACCCGCAAGCTCAAGGTCGGCGACGGCATGCAGCCCGGCATCGACATCGGCCCCTGTGTGGATCAGTCCCAGATGGACACCGTCCTCCGCTACATCGAGATCGGCCGCCAGGAATGCGGAGAGCCCGCCTGCGGAGGCCACCGCCTCACCGAAGGCGCGCTGGCCAACGGTTACTTCGTCGAGCCTGCCGTCTTCGCCGGCGTCACCGAGGCGCACACCATCGCGCGCGAAGAGATCTTCGGACCCGTGCTCGCCATCATGCGCGCCGCCGATTTCGAAGACGCCATGCGCATCTCTAACGCCATCCCCTTCGGGCTGTCGTCCTCCATCCAGACCACCAACCTCTCGCGCGCCTTCGAGTTCATCTATCGCGCCGAAGCCGGCCTGCTCACGGTCAACCTGCCCAGCGCTGGCGTGGAATACCAACTCCCCTTCGGCGGCACCAAGGATTCCAGCTTCGGCCCCAAGGAACAGGGTCCGGCCGCGCTCGAATTCTATAGCGACTACAAAACCGTCTATCTTAAATACTGAAATGAGACTCGGACAAACTCGCGTCAACGGCGCCGTCACCGCGGCCCTCTTTGAAATCGGTGGAGCCCGGCTCATTCCGGGACATACCGCGCTCGACGTGATCCTGGATGCGTCGCTGGTGCGCACCGCCTCCGCGCCGGTGGCCGCGCCCGAGCCCATGATCCCCATCCATCCGCCCGAGGTGTGGGGCTGCGGCTGCACCTACGAGACCAGCGCCACCTTTCGCGATGCCGAGCACGGCACTCGCGAAGGCATGTACGCCCACGTCTACCGGGACGCGCGTCCCGAGGTCTTCTTCAAAGGCACGGCCCGCCATTGCGTGGGCTCTGGCGACGCCATCGGCATCCGCCCCGATTCGCGTTTCACCGCGCCCGAACCTGAACTCGCGCTCGTGCTTGGCCCCGGCCACCGCATCTTCGGCTTCACCCTCGCCAACGACGTCTCCGCCTGGGACATCGAGCGCGAGAACGCCCTCTACCTCACGCAATCCAAGGTCTACGACTGCTGCTGCGCGCTCGGCCCCGTCATCGTCAGCGCGGAGGATATCCCCGACCCATACAAATTGCAGATGACCTGCACGGTAACACGGGCGGGGAAGGTGCTCTACCATGGCGAGGTAAACACCGCCAAACTCCATCGGCGTCTGGAAACCCTGGTGGAATACCTCACCCGCGCCAACTGCGTTCCCGCGGGCACCGTCGTGATGACGGGTACGGGGATCATCGTCCCCCAGGACGCCGCGCTCGCCCCCGGCGACGTAGTTACAATCGCAGTCCCGGAGATCGGCGATCTTACGAATACGGTTGTGATCCTCAGTTAGTCATGGCGGATAGAGAGCGTCTAACTCAGCTCGCGGCCGGCCTGAATATCCCGACTATTCGGCGCCATATCTTCCTGTGCGCCGAGCAGACCAAGCCTAAGTGCTGCTCGCTAGAGGCTGGCGTCGAGTCCTGGGACTACCTGAAGCGCCGTCTTGCCGAACTGGGATTACTCGACCGCGTCTACCGCACCAAAGCCAACTGCCTCCGCATCTGCGAAGGCGGCCCCATCGCCGTCGTCTACCCCGAAGGCGTCTGGTATCACTCCGCGACGCCCGAGGTGCTGGAGCGCATCATCCAGGAGCACCTGATCGGCGGCCGGATCGTGGAAGAATTCCGCTTCGCTAAATCAGGCTTGCAGCCATAGTGAGTGCCTTCTCTGCGCTTCCCTCTGCGTTCTCCGCGTCTCTGCGTTGAATCCACTCTTTGACTACTCTTCCGTCTCTTCCGGCGGCTCGAAGCTGTCCAATAGCTCCGGATTCTTAGCGAACTTCTTCAGCACCCTCACGATCTCCCCCGTCCGAAACCCAGCGCGCAACAATCGGCGGTAGGCCGAAGCCAGATCCTTATCCTCCTGAAACAATCCCTCGCGCGGAGTCGTCCGGTACTTGCGCCGGATCCACTCCTCGATCAGCGCGGATTCATCCACATCCCGATACACCGCGTGCACCGTCTTCTCGGCCAGCGCCGGAGCCACCCGGCGATGCCGCAGATCCTGCAGCACGCGCGTCTTGCCGAATCCTTCGTTGGAAAGGCGCGCCGTGGCATATCCCTCGGCGAACTGGCGGTCATCGAGATACTTGCTTTCTTTCAGGCGCGCCAGCACGTTCTCCACGTCCTCCTCCCGTTCGGCGCGCCGGGCCAGTTTTTCGCGCATTTCGCCGGTGGAATGTGCTCGACCGCCCAGTGCCCGTAGTGCATAATTCCACAAACCTTCGCTATTTAGGTGTCGCGGCTTACGTTCCTGCATCTCAACGATTCCTATGGCGGAGTATACTGGAAATTGGCTGCGGCCGAAGGAGAAAATCATGGACAAGAACGGACTGTCGAGCTTTTTGCTCGGGTTGGGCGTCGGAGTCGGAATCGGCATGCTGTTCGCGCCGAAGTCGGGTCAGGAAACGCGCGAGATCATCAAGAACAAGGCAGAAGAAGGCACCGATTTCATCAAGCAGCGCGGCGCCGAAATCAAGGACACCGCGGCCGGGTGGGTCGATAAGGGCAAGGATGCCGTTGGCCGCCAGAAGGAAACTCTGACCGATGCCGTGGAAGCCGGCAAACAGGCCTATCGCGACGCGGTAATAAGCTAGGGCTCTTAGTCCCGGGACTCTAACGGTATGTCTGAAGAAACCTTTCGGATCGTGGTAGCGGCAGCGGTGCTGATCGCCTGCCTGGCCTTCGTGGTGCAGGCCGGCCTCGTGCTCGCTTTGTTCCGCCTCACCCGGAAGATGCAGGACCATAGCGACGCGTTCATGGGGAAAGCCGAGCCCCTGTTGGCCAAGGTGGAACCAGTACTGGTAAAAATCGGACCGGCCCTCGATTCCATCAATGCCGCGGCCGCAAAATTCGGACCCGCCATCGACCGGTTCCTCCCGGTTGTCGACAAGACCATCGTCGTCGTCGAACGGGCCGGTGTGCTCATTCAGAGCGCCAACCAGGCGACGGCCAGTGCCAACCAGATCATGCAGGAGGTCCGCCCGCGGATCGCGCACCTCTCGGACGAAACCGTCGCCATCGTCCGTGCCGGGCGCGAACAGGTGGAACGTGTGGGCGACCTGCTGCAGGATGCGGGCGACCGTACCCGTGTCCGTCTGGAGCAGATCGATCACGCCGTGGACGCCACCGTCAATCAGATCGAAAACGCTTCCAACGCCGTGAAAAGTGCCGTCCTGCGCCCTGTCCGCGAAGTCAACGGCATTGCCGCCGGCATCTCCGCCGCGGTTTCCGCCTTGGTGCACGGTCAGCACAAAAGCAGTGTGGACTCGGCCACCCAGGACGAGGAGATGTTCATCTAGAAGGGCTTTGTAGGGCCGGCTGGAAAGGCGACTCTACGGGGCCTTTACAGGGTGCCGTCGCCAAACTTCCGCGCCACGATCAGATGTTGGGTCAGGATCTGTGGCCAGAGAGTCTTGCGGTAGAGGATTTCACCCCTCTCGCGAACCGACGCGAGCACCTCGCCGGGCAGCAGGGGCCGTTCATCGGGGAACTTCCACATTCCGCACATCTCGATCAGCCGTCTGGTGACTCGATACAGCAGTGTGGGCGTGGGAAAAGTGAGGATCAGCGTCCCGCCGGGACGCAGCGCATCGAAGTGCGCCAGGATGGCCATCCGAGTCTCGGCGGGCGTGAAGTGCTCCACCAGGCCCACACTGAATACAAGATCGGCCTTCCCATCGTACGAAAGGTCAAGCACGCTCTGGCGGAACAGGCGAACCGGACGGGCATCCCTGAAACGCCCGGCAAGCAGCCCAAGGCCGAATTCGTTGGTGTCGATGACGTCGTAGAGCCGCGTCCGGATCCCAGCCATGATCGCATCGACAAAGCAACTGTTGGCGCCGCCGATCTCCACAATCGACAGGCCGGAGGCCTCCACGGGAACCCCGTATTGGCGGATCATGGAGAGCAGCACCGCGGTGGTATATTTCCTGGTCACCGTCGCAGTGATGGGAACGTTCTTGTAGTATTGGTCCCAATCGGTTACACTGCCGGCCGCACGACGCTGTCTGAGCACGCAATCCCTCTGCGATCAGGTTATCAGGCGGACCACCGCGGGCGGCGCGCTTTCCAGCATCTGGCGCACGGTGCGATGGGTCACGGGATGCCGCAGGTCTGGCGCCAGTTCCGCCAGCGGCGCCAGCACGAACCGCCGCTCCGCGATCCGCGGATGCGGAATCTCCAGCCGCGTCGTCTCCACTACCGCCGCGGCATAAAACAGGATGTCGATATCGATGGTGCGCGGCCCCTTTCGTACGGTGCGCGTGCGCCCCATTTCCCGCTCCACCCGGGTGGTGCGCGTCAGCAATTGCAGCGGGAACAGCGCGGTTTCGGCCTCCACCACCTGGTTCAGGAACCACGCCTGGTCTTTGTAGTCCACCGGCTCGGTCTCGTAGATCCGCGAAGCGTGCAGCACGCGCACGTCCTGCGACGCCAGCCGCTCCACGGCTTTCCGCAGATGGCCCTCGCGGTCTCCGATGTTCGAACCGAGACTGAGATAGATGCGTTTCAAAATAATGCCGGCTGCTCGCCATCGCGCGGTTTGCGCTTCACCTTGAAGTACTCGTACGCCAACTCGGTAGCCACGCGGCCGCGCGGCGTGCGATTCAGGAATCCAAGCTGAATGAGGTAGGGCTCGTAGACTTCTTCAATGGTCTCCGCTTCCTCGGAGATGGAGGCCGCAATGGTGTTCACGCCCACCGGTCCGCCGCGATATTTCTCGAGGATCGTCAGCATGATTTTCTGATCGATCTCGTCGAGCCCGTAGCGGTCCACGTCCAGCAGATCCAGCGCCTTCTGCGCCACCGTTTTGGTGATGCGTCCGTCCGCCCGCACCTCGGCGTAATCGCGCACGCGGCGCAGCAGACGATTGGCGATCCGCGGTGTCCCGCGGCAGCGCCGCGCGATTTCCTCGCCCGCACCGTCTTCGATCTCCACGTTCAACAGCTTTGCGGAGCGCTTCACGATGGAATGCAGTTCGGTGACCGAGTAGGGGTCCAGCCGCAGCACCAGCCCGAAGCGCCCGCGCAAGGGCGCGCTCACCAGGCCCTGCCGTGTGGTGGCGCCGATGGCCGTGTACTTCGGCATGGGCAGCGAGTGCGTCCGCGCCCCCGGCCCCACACCCACCAGGATGTCCACGCGGAAATCTTCCAGCGCCGAATAAAGCATCTCCTCCACGTCCGGCATCAGGCGGTGAATCTCGTCGATGAAGAACACCTGGTGCAGGCGGATATTGCTCAGAATGCCGGTGAGGTCGAGTTTCTTCTGCAAGACCGGCCCGGACGTAGTGGTGAAGGGCACGCCGAGTTCTTCGGCGATGATGGAGGCGAGCGTGGTCTTGCCGAGGCCCGGAGGCCCGTACAACAGGACGTGATCCATCGCCTCGCCGCGCTTGCGGGCGGCCTGGATGGCAATTTCGAGGTTCTCTTTCAGTTTGCTCTGTCCGGTGAAATCGGCCAGCCGCCGGGGGCGGAGCCCCACTTCAAATTGCAGATCTTCGGCCTGGCGATTCCCCGAAACCAGTTCCCGGTCGGGCATGTGCTACCAGCTTACCGTACCAGTTCCAAAGCGCGCCGGAAGAGCGGTTCAAATTCCGTCGCCGCTCCACCGGCTTTGGCCTTGCGCACCGCCGCCTCGGCCTGAGGGCGCGCGCAGCCCAGATTCAACAGCGCGCTCAGCACGTCCTGGTCGACGGGCGAGAGCGCTTCGGACTGCGGCGTGCCGGGCTCGTCGGTGCCGGTGGCGGGCAGCTTGTCGCGCAATTCCAGCACCATGCGCTCGGCGGTCTTCTTGCCCACGCCTGGCACCTTTACCAGCTTTTCCACCTCGCCGCGGCGGATCGACAGAATCAGGTCCGGCGCCGCGAGGCCCGAAAGAATCTTGATCCCGAGCGTGGGCCCGATTCCGGTCACCGAGATCAGTTTCTCAAACAGTGCTTTCTCGTCCTGCGTCAGGAATCCATAGAGCGCCAGCGCATCCTCGCGGACGTGGGTGTGAATCTTCAGCCGCACTTCCGCGCCGGCTTCGGGCAGTTTGGTGAACGTGGATACCGGAATCGTCACGTCGTAACCCACGCCGCCCGCCTCCACGATGGCCTGGTTCGGATGCTTCTCCAGCAACACGCCGCGCAGCAAAGCAATCATGAATAGATGGTGGCATAAGGCCCCGCCTTGTGCATGGTGGGATAAGCCTCCGGCTTGTCCATCCGAGCGAAGCTCGGACGCTTTTTGCCCCCTACCCCCAACCCCCACCCAGCGCGCGATACAGTTGCACCACCGATACGCGTTCCTGCAGCCGCAATTGCGCCAGCGCCAGTTGCCCGTTGAAGAGATTGCGTTGCGCGTCCAGCACCTGTAGGTAGCTATCCAACCCGCCGCGATAGCGCAGATCCGAAAGACGCACCGTCTCTTCCAGGGTGTGCACCAACTGCTCCTCCTGACTACGCTGCTCGCGCAGCCGGTCGAAGCTCACCAGGGCGTCGGCGATCTCGCGTAGCGCGCTATAGATCGACCGCTGGTAGCTGATCAGCAACTCGCGCTGCTGCGCCTCGCTGAAGCGCACCTGATTGCGAATCTGTCCGGCGTGAAAGATCGATTGCAGGGCGCCCGGCGCCACGCTGTAAACCCGCGCCGGCGCGCTCGCCAGTTCGAGCAGCGAGCGGCTCTCCCCCCCGGCGAAGGCGCTCAGCGAAAGCTGCGGGAAGTAAAGCGCCCGCGCGGCGCCAATCTGCGCGTTGGCTGCCACCAGGTTCTGCTCCGCTTCGCGGATATCGGGCCGCCGCTCCAGCAGGGCGGAAGGCAGGCCAGGCGGCAACTGCGCCGGAATCGGAACCTCTTCCAGCTTGCGCCCGCGCGCCTGGGCCGCCGGAGGGCTACCCTGCAACAGGCTGAGCAGGTTCTCGCTGTGCGCGATGGCATGCTCGGCGGCGGCGCTCTGCACGCTGGCCGTGTAAAGCAACTGCTCCGCCTGGCGGACGTCGAGACCGGACGCCGCGCCACGCTGGCGCCGCAGTTCCACCAGATTCAGGCTGTCCTTCGCGATCCCCTGCGTCTTGCGGCTGATCTCCAGTTCGAGATCCTGTTCCAGCAGTTGGAAATAGGCTTCCATCACATCGGAAACCAGCGAAATCCCCACCGTGCGCCGGCCTTCTTCGCTGGCCAGATAATGCGCGCGCGCGGCTTCGCTCAGCCGGCGCAACCTTCCCCAGATATCCAGTTCCCAGGAAAGCGCTGCTCCCAGCGTGGTGTAGGAAGCGCTCAGCTTCGTACCGGGCGGCACCGGGAAGGCCGCCAGGCTGGAACTGCGTGACCCGGTATATCCCGCCTCGACATTCACAAACGGAAACTGATTGGCACGCGTAATTCCGAGTTGCGAGCGCGCCTGCTCCACCCTCTCACTGGCGATGCGCAAATCGAAGTTGTGCGCCAGCGCCGTTGTCACCATCTGGTTGAGCGTCTGGTCGGCAAACAGATCCTGCCACTTGGTGTCGGCGATCGAAGCGGCGGGATCGCTCGCAGCCACCGGCGCCCCGCGGAACTCGCCCGGCACCGCCACTTGCGGTCGCCTGTAGTTCGGCCCCACCGCGCACCCGCAGAGAACGAGAAGGCTCACTGCCAGCAGCCCGTGAAAATTGGTGGGGCGGACCCCCTGGTCCGCGCGGGTCCCCCTGGACCCGCTCTTCGCGCGCAACATCAGCTCCCTAGCGCCGGTCCCCTTCACTGCGCAGCCTCCGCCACCGGCGCCCCAGCACCGGCCGGCCGCCGGCGTTCCACGAAGCTCTCGATGATCACGTAAAGCACCGGCACGATAAACACGGCCAGCAGCGTCGCCGTCACCATGCCGCTGAACACCGCCGTGCCCAGCGACCGCCGCGCCCCCGAACTCGCGCCGCTGGCCAGCGCCAACGGCAATACGCCCAAAATGAACGCGAACGACGTCATCAGAATCGGACGCAGCCGCAGATGCGCCGCCTCGATCGCCGCCTCGCGCACGCTCTTGCCATGCTCGTGGCTCTCCTTGGCGAATTCCACGATCAGGATGGCGTTCTTCGCCGCCAGCCCGATCAGCGTCACGATCCCGATCTGCGTGTAGATGTCGTAAGGATAGGAGCGCAGGTACACTCCGGCCAGCGCCCCGAACATGCCCAGCGGCAGCGCGAACAACACGGCGAACGGGATCGACCAGCTTTCATACAGCGCCGCCAGAAACAGAAATACCAGCACCGCCGCGAACCCGAAGATCGCCCCCTCGTTGCCCTGCGCCTGCTTTTCCTGGTACGTGGTGCCGGTCCATTCGTACCCGAAACCTTGCGGCAGCGCCGCCGCCACCTCTTCCATCGCCGCGCTCGCCTGCCCGCTCGAGTAACCTGGCGCGGGCGTGCCCAGCAGTTGGATCGATCGGAATCGGTTGTACCGGTAGACCACGTCCGGGCCTCCCGATGGCGTCAGCGTAGTCAGCGTGGATAGCGGCACCATCCCCCCGCTCGAATTGCGCACGTAGAAGCGTCCCACCGACGAGGGCTGATCCCTGAACTCGGGCTCCGCCTGCAAAAGTACCTGCCACGTATGTCCGAACTGGTTGAAGTCGTTCACGTACAGCCCGCCTAGAAATGTCTGTAGCGTGTTGTAGGCGTCGGTCAGTGAAATCCCCATCGTCTGTAGTTTGTCGGTATCCATGTCGATCGAGTAGCCCGGTACCGACGGACGGAACGTGCTGATCACCGTCCCCAACTCCGGCCTCCGTCGTGCCGCGGCGGTAATCGCATCGGCGGCGCGCGCCAAGCCTGCGATATCGCCTCCCGCGCGATCCTCCAGCATGAACTGGAATCCCCCCGTCGGGCTCAGCCCGAGAATCGGCGGCAGGCCGAAGGCAAGCGTAAACGCCTCCGGCACCTGCGCGAACCCACGCTGCGCCGCGCCCAGTATGGCATCGAGCTGCGTCGCTTTCGTAGTGCGCTCTTCCCAGGGTTTCAGCGTGGTGATGACCGTCGCCACGTTGGAGTTGGACGTGCCGGTCGCGATATCCAGTCCGCCCAGCACGAAGTACTTATCCACCCCGGGCAGTTTGCCGATCACCGCCTCGATCTTCCGCGCGGCCGCGTCGGCGCGCTCCGTGGAAGCGCCATCGGGCAGACGCATCGAAACGAAGAACGCGCCTTGATCTTCACTGGGCAGGAAGCCCGCGGGCAGCCGCTTGAACAATCCAAAAGTGAACAGCGCCACTACGCAGAGCGCCAGCACCGGCAGGGCCGAGCGCCGGATCAGCAGCACGATGGCGCTGAGATAGCGGTTCGTGGTCCATTCGAACCCGCTGTTGAACCAGTCGAAGGGACGCGACAGCCACGAGGTCGATTTCTTGTGTGGGCGCAGCAGCAGCGCGGCCAGCGCCGGGCTCAACGAAAGTGCGCTGAAGGCCGAAATCAGCACCGATACCGCGATGGTCAGCGCGAACTGCTTGTAGATCTCTCCGCTGATCCCGCCGATGAAAGCCACCGGAATAAACACCGCCGCCAGAATGAACGCGATCGCCACCACCGGCGCCGAAACTTCGCTCATGGCTTGCGCCGTAGCTTCCCGTGGAGCCATGCCATCGTCGATATGACGCTGCACCGCTTCCACCACCACGATGGCATCGTCCACCACGATGCCGATGGCCAGCACCAACCCGAACATGCTCGTGATGTTGATCGAGAACCCCAAAAGCGGGAACACGGCAAACGTGCCCACCACCGCCACCGGAACCGTCAGCAGCGGAATCAACGTAGCGCGCCAGTTCTGCAGGAAAATGAAGACCACCAGGATGACCAGGCCGATCGCTTCCATCAGCGTCAGCAGCACGTCCTTGATGGCGGCGCGCACGAACATCGTGGAGTTGTAAGGCACCACGTAGTCGATTCCCTTGGGGAAGCTCGCCTTCACGCTCTCCACGTACTTGATTACCTGATCGGCCGTCTCCACCGCGTTGGCGCCCGGAGCCAGATAAACAATCACGTTCGCCGAAGGTCTGCCGTTCAATCTGCTAAACCCGCTATAAGTCTGCGCGCCCAGTTCGGCGTGGCCGATATCGCGAACCCGCAGCAGCGAAGCGTCCGGCTGCGCGCGCACCACGATATCCTCGAACTGGCTGGGGTCGGTCAGCCGGCCCGGAGCGCTCACCGCATACTGGAAGTCCGTGCCGCGCGGCGACGGTGCCTGGCCGATGGCCCCCGCGGGATTCTGCCGGTTCTGCGCCTGTACGGCGTTCGATACGTCCGTCGCCGTGATCCCCAGCTTCGTCATCTTGTCCGGGTTCAGCCACACCCGCATCGAGTAGACCTGCGCCGAACTCAGCCGCGATTCACCCACCCCCGCCAGGCTGCCGATCTGGTTCACCAGGTTGATCTGCGCATAGTTGGTCAGGAACAGCGCGTCGTAGCGCGGGTCGCTCGATACCAGGCTCACCGCCATCAGGAACGCGGTCGACACCTTCTTCACCACCACGCCCTGGCGCTGCACTTCGGGTGGCAGGCGCGGCAGCGCGACATTCACCCGGTTCTGCGTTTGCACCGCCGCGATATCCGGATTCGTGCCCAGCTTAAACGTGACGGTGATCACCAGCACGCCATTGTTGGCGCTGGTGGACTGGTAGTACAACATCCCGTCCAGCCCCACCAGTTGTTCCTCGATGGGCTGCGCGACCGTCTTTTCCAGATCCTGCGCGTTGCCCCCCAGATAGTTCGCCGTAACCTGAACCGAGGGCGGCACCACCTGCGGATACGCCGATATCGGCAACCCCGGAATCGCCACAGCGCCGAGTATCACGATCACGATGGCAATCACCATCGCAAACACCGGCCGATCGATAAAGAACTTTGCCATACCTCAGCTCTTTCCTCTGCCCGAGGTGGGGCATGCTTTAGCTTGCCAGCCGGCCGGAGGCCGGCCATGCCTCCATGCGGGTGGTCTTTCTCTCTGCATCCGCACCCTCAGTTCCCGTGCCGCTGTCCGGCCGCCGCGGCCTTTTCCTGATACGGAACCGGATGCACCACCATACCCGGACGCACCGTCAGCAGTCCTTCCACCACCACGCGATCCCCCGGCCGAAGTCCCTGTTCAATCAGCCACGCATCGCCGATGCGCGCCCCGGTCTTCACCGGACGCGCTTCGATCTTGTCGCCCTCGCCCACCGTGAACACGGTCTGTATGCTCTGATTCTGCTGCACGGCGCGCTGCGGTATCAGGTTCACGCCCGTGCGATGCTCGGCAACGTAACGCACGCGCCCAAACTGGCCCGGCAGCAGCCGGTGCTGCGGATTCGGGAATTCGGCCTGCAGTTCCAGCGTGCCGGTTCGCGGATCTACCTGATTGAGCGAATTCGTCACCTTGCCGGCCGGCGGGAACACCGAATTATCGGCCAGGATCAGTTCCAGCCTCGGGCCTTCCTTCGTCGGCCCGCCATTCTTTCCCATGAAGGCCAGATACTGGCTCTCGCTGACCTTGAACCGCACCCAGATCGGGTCCAGCGGAACCACGGTGGTGAGCGGCTGCGCCGCATTCGGATTGACCAGCCCGCCCACCGGCACCAGCGTATCGCCGATCAGCCCGCCGATGGGCGCGCGGATGGTGCCGTACTGCACGTTGAGCGTCGCCGTCTCCAGAGCACCGCGCTGCGCCTGCACCTTGCCTTGCGTCGATTGCACCTGCGTCTCGGTGGCCAGCCGCGCCTGCTCCACGTTGGCCTGGTTGGCCCGCACGCTGGCCTCGGCCGAACGCAACGCCGCCACCGCGGCGTCCAGATCCTGCTTCGCCGCCGCGTCCTGCTCCACCAGGGGCTTCAGGCGTTCATAATCCTGCTGCGCCTTCACCAGGTTCGATTGCGAGGCGGCCAGGTTGGCCTCCGCCTGCCGCAGCGACACCTGCCGCTGCGCGAAACTCAGGTCGGCCTCAGTCTGCTGTAGCGTGCCCTGCGCCTGCTGCACCTGCGCCTGGAAAGGCCGCAGGTCCAGGATGTAGAGAGGCTGACCCGCCGTGACTTCCTGTCCCGGGCGGAACAGCCATTTCTCGATGTAGCCTTCCACCCGGCCGCGGACGTCCACCATGTTCCTGGCGTAGGTCTGCCCCGGATACTCCACGTAAATGTCGGCGTCGCTCGGCGCCACCTCGGCGATTTCCACCGTCGGCGGAGGCGCCTGCGCCGCGACCTTTTGCGGCCCGGTAGACCCGCAACCTGCCAAACCTGCGAGTAATGCGATCGGGAGAACTCCCGACCATTTAGACCATTTCATTCAGCACCCCAATTAGGTACTTCTTTGATTTCCCCTTCCACCCAAGGGATTCACTGAAAAAGGGGCCCAAATGGGCTACGCGAGTCGAGCAGATGTACCATCCCCCACAGAACGTGGCATAAGTTGCTCATGCGACGTTGTGGGGCAGGCGCTTTCGCCTGCCAACCTGGTCGTCGGGCGAACATCTATTTTCGCGGAAGGCTCCGCCTTGTGCATCCGAGCGAAGCTCGGATGTCAAAATTCCCAAGTCTTGAACCGGTGCTGGTGTTCCGCCATGTCCACCCGCTTGCCCCGAAACCGCACGCCTTCCATTTCTAACCGCATGCGCTGTTCCATCCCCGCCTCTCTCTTGAGTTTGATCTCGCCGCCGGCCCCCACCACGCGCTGCCACGGCAGCCCCTCGTGCGTGCGCCGCAGCAACTGCGCCACGTGCCGGTGGTACAAAGGATATCCCGCCGCGGCCGCCACTTGCCCGTATGTCGCCACCTTCCCCTTGGCAATCGATCGGATCGCCTTCTGGAACGCCGTGTCGCGCTGCTCGCTCTTGGGCGCGCGCCGTAACCGCCGCTCCACCTCGTGCCGCATCATGCCAGCTCCGCGTGCCGGAAGCAGCTCACCAGATGATCGTTCACCATCCCGGTGGCCTGCATGAACGCATAACAGATGGTCGTCCCGACAAATGTGAAGCCGCGCTTCTTCAGGTCCTTACTCATGGCGTCGCTCTGCACCGTGCGCGCCGGAACCTTGTCCACCCAGGCGTTCTGCACCGCGCGGCCGCCCACGAAACTCCAGATGTAAGCGTCCAACGTGCCGAATTCCTTCCGTACCGCGAGAAGCGCCTTCGCATTGGTCACCGCCGCGTTCACCTTCAAGCGATTGCGCACGATCCCGGCATCCTCCATCAGCGCCGCTATCTTACGCTCGCCGTAGCGCGCCACCTTGCGCGCGTCGAAGCCGTCGAACACCTCGCGATAGCGATCCCGCTTATTCAAAATGGTGGACCAGCTCAGCCCCGCCTGCGCCCCCTCCAGAATCAGCAGCTCGAACAGCGCGGAATCGTCGTGCAGCGGCACGCCCCATTCTTCGTCGTGATACGCGATGTACTTGTCCCCGCGCGCCCAGCCGCAACGTTCCTTCACTTGCACTTCTCCGCGTGCAGCAGTTCCTGCTGCACCGCGAGCACCCAGCATCCGGCCTCCTTCAGATTCTCCAGCGTCAGCCCGTTCCACAATAGCGTGGCCGGCACCCACTCCGGCGCCACCGTCACGCGCATCTCCGTGATCGTGCGGCTGACAATCTGAATCTCCTTCTCCGCCGGTAGATACTGCGCCTCCACGCGCGACGTAACGCCCGTCTCGCGCCGCGGCAGCGTGATCCGCGTCTCCACGCGGATGCGCTCCTTGCCGCGCTGCACCGTCACCGTCGCCGTCTTCTCTTCCGTGACCTTCTCCATCAGGTCCAGATACTGCCGTACGTCGGCCAGCGGCTTGCCATCCAGCGCGATCAACCGGTCGCCACTCTTGAGCGGCCCGCTGTACTTTTCCGGCAGCGACGTCACCAGTACGCCCGGCCCGGGGTCGTCCGTCTTGAAGCCGAAGCCCCCCAGATCGAGCGCGGCGCCCGTGCCGCCGGCAATGCGTGTCGAAGCCAGCACGTCATTGCGCTCATTGGCGTCGAACTTCGTCGGTTGGATCCAGTAGCAGCGCGCAAAGTTGGGCGAGTTGGTCTCGCAATCGATCCCTGGCGGGAACGCATCGCGCTGGTGCCGCGCCAGCCACTCGATGACCGCTGCCGCGCCAGCGCCCCCCGATGCCGGCAGCCACTCCAGATTGAGCTTCGCCGCAGTGAGTTTCTCCACCATCGGCTTGCTCTCGTCGCCACTGATCCACAGCACCGGAACATTGGTAAAATTCGCCGCGAAGATGCGATTGCTATCCAGCGCCGCCTTGGGCGAACCGCCCAGCGCGGCGCCCGCGGCCCATAAATCCGGCACCCGCGAGATCGCGTAGAACACCGCCGCCACCGCATCCCCGCGCCCCGCCAGGTAAACCCGCGCCGGGTCCACCGAGCCGCTCTCGATCGCGGCTTCTACCGCCGCACCCAGCGCCCGCACGCGCGAATCGATGTCCGCCCCCGGTGCACCCGCCGCGGCGATCACCTGCCAGCCAATCTCGCGCGTCCAGTTCTGCCACTGCCCGGTGTCGCCCGCGTCCAGCAGCGCGACCACCGGCCGCCTGGTTTGGTTTGCCGGCGGCTGGTTTTGCGCTGCCAGTGGCCAGCATTGCGCAGCCAGCGGCCACCAGAGCAGCAGGCTAATTGTGGCGCAGCCGCGCACGAATTCGTTTGGCCAGTTTCTCGATGTCATCGGTCTTCTTGAGTGTCGCCATAGAGAGAATGTAGCGATCGTTCTTTTCCAGCTCGATCTTCAGTTGTTCCGCCAGGTCCGCCAGTTCGGCGGCATCCTTGAGGTTCTGCTGGTGCTCGGCCTTGAGGATTTCGTCTCTCTGCGACTTGCCGTTGGGCAGGATGACGTCTTCCTCCTCGGCGACGCTGCCGCGCCGGCCTCCCCCGCGTCCGCCGCCCTGCTGCTGTAGCCCGTAGACACTGACGCCGGCCAGCAAAATCAGAGCCGCCGCGCCGCGCCGAATCCAAAGTGTCATGTGCAAACCTGGTGCTATCATATCGGAAATGCCCCTCGTGAGGCCCGCGCTGCTGGCGTTGTTCACGCTTGTAGCTGCCGAGCCGGACGCCCCCTTCACCCGCGGCACACACCAGTGGGTTGGCGGAACTGGAGAAGCCCGGTGTAGTCGAAGTAAGAATCGGCTTTCTTCATTTGGACGTCCCACCCGGCGCTACGTTTTGGTTCCGTCCCGAATTGCGCGGCCCCTTGATCATCCAGTCGTGAAGCGCCCATGAAGAAATGGACTACGGTCGAAGAAGCTTTCACGCCCGATGGCAAGACGATCTCCCTCCATGAGCACGATGGCAGCTACGCCATCCACGTGGACGGCATCCCGCTGATGTCCACCCGCCAGCACGCTTCCGAGGAGAAGCTCGCGGAACTGGCGTGCGCGCATGTGCGAGCCATGCGCCACGCGCGCGTGCTCGTCGGCGGCCTGGGCTTCGGGTTCACCTTGAAAGCAGCGCTGGCGGCCCTGCCTGCCGACGCCACCGTGGTCATGGCCGAAATCCTGGGCGCGGTGATTGCCTGGAACCGGAACCCGGCCCTCCCCCTGGCGGCGGATTGCATGGCCGATCCCCGCGTGACCGTCCTGCAACAGGATGTCGGCGCGCTGATCCGCCAGTCGCGAGGGAGTTTCGACGCCATCATCCTCGACGTGGATAACGGACCGGCCGCGTTGAGTACCGGCGCCAACGTTCGGCTCTACGATTCCGCCGGCCTGCGCCATGCTCGCGCCGCCTTGCGTCCGGCCGGCTGTCTGGCGGTCTGGTCGGTGGCGCCCGACGCGGCATTCGAGAGACGCATGACTCAAGCCGGCTTCCGCGTGGAACTACATCGCTCGCGGTCGCTTGTCAGCTCCGGGCGCTGGCACACGCTCTTCCTGGGAGTGGCATAAGGCTCCGCCTTGTGCAGGCGGGCAGAGCACGCCCAGTCCAGCCTTACGCCATACACCTACAGCGAATAAGTGTGAAACACGTACAGGTACGTCGATCCCACGCCGGGTGTCGTCTTCTGAACAAACTGCCCGGAGAAGAAATGCCCATAACCTGCGCCGAATGTGAAGTGCCCGTACTTATAAGTGCCGTAAACGTCCGTCTCCTGGCCTACATGGCGGCCGGCCGCGCCGCTGGCCGAACGGACGATAACTTTGCCCGAGCCGTTGTAAAGCGCATCTTTGCAGTTAGCCAGCCAGTAATTGTCGTACATGAAATGGATCGCCGCGTTCTTAGTCAATCCAAGGTCGGTAAGCGAGCGGGCATTGTGGATATTGCGCCAGCCGAGCAGATCCTGATGGCCGAACTTATCGTGGTTGGCCGCATAGAGTTGGTCGAAAGTGCCGGAGCGCGTGGGGTCCGCGGGATTCGCCGTGCCCGAAGCATACTTATATTCGGCTCCCACATCGAGCGGCTTGCGCGCGACACTCCATCTGCGGCTGAGGCCGGCAAGCCATGCGCCCGCACTCAAGTCCGCGGGACCCACCTTGCCCCTCTGCAAGGCCGCTTCCAGGCTGTATTTGACCCCGTAGGCGACCGGCCCCGCCAGGCGGAAGCCAAGTGTGTTGACGCCGAGCTTGTCCGTGCCATCCTTGCTGGAGCCGCCGGTGAACCCGCCCGGACGGTTCTGATCGTGGCGCAGCACATAGGCTTCCAGCAGGTGCTTCTTATAGAAGTCGGGAAACACGTTGTAAGTGCCCCAAACCCGGTCGCCCAGGACGGGGCGGTTGAACTCTCCGAGCCGGACTTTTACCTGCGAAACCAGCAAAACCTCGAACTGCGCCCTCGCGAAACGCCAGTACATTCGTGCGTTGTCGTAGGTACGCGACGTGTTGCTCCATTGCGAGATTCCGATCAGCCGGCCCTCGCCATAACTGAGCATCATCAAACGGCCCACCATCATGCCGAAGCCCCGCTTGTAAGCAGGGAAGAGTTCGATATAGCCTTCGTGCCAATCGACCTGATCGCGAACGTTGTTGGGAGCGCCGGGGCCGTACCAGGGCGCGCGACAGTCTTGCGCCATCCCCGAGAGCTTCAGCCACGGCACGGGCGTGTAGGTCAAGCCCAGCCTGGTACGCAAAAGGCCCGCCGCCACATCGACGTCCTTGCCGAACGTGTTGCCGGTGCGGTCCTCATACCGGCCGCGCTGCTCGAAGCTCAATCGGAGCGTCTGGCCGGTAGCGCCGGAAATCGCCGTCGCCGCCCGCGCGCCGATATCCCAGTCCTGCGCGCCGCCGCGCGCCAGCGGTAGCAGACACAAAACGACAAGCCGTTTCAAACCCTGGCGAGCGATTTTCAGAATGTACGCAGTCTATCATCCG
>JADGNS010000631.1 GCA_017883355.1 Candidatus Solibacter sp. | reverse complement strand
TGATGCCGGCACGGTACAGCTTCCGTACGCGGTCGGCGTGAAGCGCCGCGGTCTGCGGCCGCCCCAGGTGCTGGCCGTTCTGACGGGCATGTGCCAAACCGGCGCGCACCCGTTCTCGCAGAATCTCTCGTTCGAACTCGGCGAAAACCGCCAGAAGTGCGGCCATGGCCCGGCCTGCCGGCGTCGTCAGGTCCAGGGCTTCGGTCAGGGAAACGAAACCGACCCCGAGGTGCTCCAGTTCCTGCAGTGTCGCGAGCAGGTCTGCCACCGACCGCCCCCACCGATCCAGGCGCCATACCAGCACTACGTCGATCTCGCGGCGGCGCGCCGCCTCCAGCAGTTTCTCGCGCAGTTGCCGTTCGGATGCACCGCTACCGACCTCCTTCACTTGCAAGGCAATCGGCCAGCCGCGCCGCACGGCGTACTCGCGCAGGGCGCGGATCTGCAACGGGATGGTCTGTTGATCGTTGGTGGAGACGCGGGCGTAGATGCCCGCGCGAAGCATTTTCGGCGGTTTCCGTGCCTGGCCAAAAACCCTCGGCGATTTCGACTTCTCGGATGCCCGTTTGGCGGACACGTCGCTGTGTTCCTCCAGCATGGCCGAAGACTATCCTTTTCGGCCATGCTGGCTTCAGCATACCCTATGCCACACTGCTTCGTTGGAAGAAGTCAGCCGGCTCCTCGGCGCGTACGCCGCCGCCATTCTGTCTTCTGGCTCCAGACTCCCTTGACTCCCGTATCCCGCAGGGATATCAAGGGCGAAGCCCTTGGCTAGTTGGCATCAGCGCGAAGCGATCTGGAAAGAGATCACGAGGAGCGCCCAATCCGAGTTGGTTCAGGAAAACTCGGCTGTCAGGTGAGGGCCGCAAGGCCGTGCACCGTTACATCGCCGACCCGAAGGACCACGCCCTGGTCGACGCCTAGTACCGAAAGTGCCGGTCGAGTGGAAACGCGAGCACACCTCTGATCGGCTGTTCGCCCGACGCGCCTGATCGTCTTTGCTACGCTCTGTGGTTCTCCCTGCACCACCCAGTTCGGGGTCCGGCAGCAGGTCCCGTGAAACCGTTCCGGTCCACGAAGGTTTCCAGAAAATTGATCGGGTGCCCGTATATGTGCTCCCAATCTTCCGATAACCGGCAGGCCGAGCGGCCGAGGATGTGCGAGGCCAGATGCGGCACTCCGATCCACGTCAGAATTAGGAAACGGATGTTGTAGGCAATCAAATAGAGTTGCGCTCGCCGTGCTTCTCCCCTCCAGCCGACGAAGCGGTCCCATCTCGCCAAGTGCAGCGGCGCCGAACTCCACGCCAGACAGGCGACCGGCCGCCCTCATACTAGAGTCGGCGCGACCTTCTTCCGTCAGGGCATCCTCCAGTTGCGGTATCATCTTTTTGGAAAACAAGAATGCGGGTGCCTATTGGAACGGATGGGTGGTATCTCTGCGATTGGGGCGATCAGCCGGACTACGAATACACTGAGTTCCGGGGAACTAAAACGCTCGCTCTGCAATGGGCAAGGCAGTTTCGCGGCGATAGCTTTGCGTTAAGCGCACTGCGGCGTCTGCTGGGCGGTAAATTTCCTCCGTTGAGTGACGAACAAATCGCTCAGGAAGTGGCTTGGCGATTGACCAGCGGCACATGGGTGGCGCGGCGGCGCGTGGTCAAGTGGGTGGCGACTGCCGGCGGAAGGCACCCAGAAGAGGCGGCTGAGTTTCCGAAGGAAGACCGTCGCCCGGCGGCACCACCGCCACGGGCACCCGGTCCGGTTCCGGATGCGCCGTTGTTTCCCGGCGATATCGACCCCGAGGCAATCGCCGAAGCGCAAAGGCAAGCGGCCGCTTTGGGCGTACCGTTTTGCGAAGAATGTCTCAAGGCCCAGATGGCAAACAGGTAAACTATGCCGGACGCCACTCCCGTTCGAGTCCTCGATGCCCTTTGGCCACCCGGCTTGCCGGCGCGCATGGCAGTCTTCGCGATCGTCGATGGCGCACGAGATGAACGCATCTATGCTGCCGTAAAGGGTACGTTCCTTCCCAAGGACTGTCTCTACTCCGGCGACATTCCGTGGCAGCTCCAGTTGACCGCCCCCTACCTCGTACAACTGGAGCGGGAGGATCGCTTCACACGGTATCTCATCGATTCGGGATGGGGCAGCAGCTGGGCCACGTTCCTGCTCACCGAAACGGGCATCAAGCAGTTGCGGCGGCACTTGCGCGAGTTTCTGCGCGTGCGCGACGAGTCCGGAAGGCGCTTGATCTTCCGGTATTACGACCCACGCGTCCTCCGTGCGTACCTGCCGACGTGCTCGCCAGCCGAACTCAATACCTTCTTTGGGCCGGTCACTGCCTTCATAACCGAAGGCGAAAACCCGGGCGAGATTCTAGAATTCCGAAACGAACGAGGCACGCTCGCGTCTGCCGTGAAAGCGTCCTAGCCGGACGGCAACCTGGCACAGGCGGGCTGAGATGCAACCCAGGGTACGAGATTCCTGCCCAGAACAGGAGCAGCATCGAGCTGGTCGGCGTGCCTTCCACACCGTCTTCCGATTGGGCCTATGTGTCGGCGGGTCGTTCCGGACGCACATTGTGATTGAGGCAGAAGAAATTATCTGGGTCGTAGGTAGCTTTGAGTCTCGCCAGTTTTGCGTACTTGGACGCACCGTACGCCGCCTGGATGCGAGCTTCTCCCTCGTCGCCAGTCATGTGATTGGAGTAGACCGCTGGCGATACAAACGGTTGGGCAGCGGTCCAAACGTCCCGCGCCCACCGGACATTCACGTCGTCATGGGTCGGGTCCGTCCAGTGCCCGATGATCGACAATTCAAAATTTGCATCGCGATGATCGAAGGCCATTGCCTCTTTCGGAACGCGCTGCATTTCGCCCTTGATCTCGAACATCAAGATCATGGATAGGGGCGATGGCATCGCGTTTGCCCCCTCTTTCAGTACGCGTCCGAGGTCAGGGGAAAGTTCATTGACGAAATTCGATTTCCAGTAGTATCGGTCGCCGGTCGGTACCGCATTGTCCAACATACTTTGGGCCTCGGTGTATGCCACCGGACGGACCAGATCGGCGATGGGTGGCCCGAACTGCCGCAGAGGCTTTAAGACGCGCTCGCCTTCCTCAAGCGGACCCGCGTATACGACCACGATTCCCACTAGCGGCGCTCCATCGGGCGAATTGAGAAAGCCGATTGTGGTGTCCAGCTCGTCGGGCGTACCGGGTAGGAATTCGCGATGAAAAGCAATGAGCTCGGCCGCACGGTCGCGCGGATGGAGCAGCAAACCCGCCAGTACTTGCCCGAGAGGATGAAGACGATATCGGAATGACGTGATGACGCCAAAATTGGCCCCGGCACCGCGCACGGCCCAGAAAAGATCGGAATTCTGGTCCATACTCGCCGTGAGCATCTCGCCGTCGGCCATAACCATCTCGACCGAGAGCAGGTTGTCGCACACCGCTCCATGTTTCCCCATCAAGTAGCCAAGCCCACCTCCCAGCGTCAAACCGGCGATACCTGTGTGGGATACCTGTCCACCTGTGGTTGCCAAGCCGTGGGCCTCAGCGGCACGATCAAATTCTCCCCAAAGTACACCCGGCGCCGAAGTCGCTTCGCGAGCGAGCGGGTCAACGCGAATCTCCTTCAGCAGAGAAAGATCGATCATGAGCCCGCCATCGCTCACTGCTGTTCCGGCTACTCCGTGCCCGCCGCCGCGAACACTAACTTGCATCTTTTCGGCGCGCGCAAGTCTTACCGCGACACTGACGTCCTTGTGGGACCCACAACGCGCGATTAGGGACGGCCTCCGGTCAATCATTCCGTTCCAGATTCGCCGGGAGGTCTCGTAGTTTCCGTCGCTGGGCGTGAGGAGATGGCCCTCGAACCGTGCCTGCCATTCTCGAACGATTGACGCGATATCGGACATAGCTACGCCTCCTCCTACACTCCGGCAATTATACATCCTGCCTGACGCCGTAGTGTTTAGCGGTTCCAGATCCAGATCCAGGTCCACTCTACGAGAAGCCGGTTTCACGGCCAGTGGCGGGACGGCGCTCCGGGTCGGCGAGGCGTCGATCGTCTTGTGCTCCTCGTGGTGGGTCTTCCACTGCGCCAGTTCGTCGGCGGCCTTGCGCATGGCCGCGCAGTTCGGCGAGCAGCTAC
>JADGNS010000630.1 GCA_017883355.1 Candidatus Solibacter sp. | reverse complement strand
CGAGCCGCTGCGCGACCCGGCCTACTTCGCGCAAGTCCGCGTCGATCCGGAGTTGGGCACCGTAGCCTGGCCGAACGGAGCGGATCTTGATCCCGACGTTCTGTACGGACGCTTCACCGGGACCCCGGCATTGCAGGAGAACGACGTGCACTTGGCACGATAGCTGCGAATTCGGCTGGGCGAACCCGCTCCGAAGCTACAACAAAAGCGTTGTACAACGAAATTGTTGTGGCTGAAATATCCTACGCCAACCGATCCACCGCCTGAATCAGTGCGCGGATGTAGCCGTAACAGAAGGCGAACGATTGCAGCCCGTTGGGGTCGCCGGGCGCTACCGGTACGTGGTCCGGCATCAGCAGGTAGGGATATCCTACCTCTTTATACGTCTGGATGGCTTTGACCAGATCGACGTCGCCATCGTCCGGGTAGGTCTCCACAAACTCGTCGCGGTGTCCGCGAATGTTGCGGAAATGGACGTTGAAAATCTTCTTCCGCGAGCCGAAGTAGCGGATCACGTCGTAGATTTCCTTGCCCGGATCTTGCAGCATCTCCGACACCGTACCCTGGCAGAAGTTGAGCCCGTGATAAGGGCTCTCCTTGATGGTGAGGAACTTCTTGAGGCCGTCCACCGTGCCGAGCACGCGCGTCACCCCCTGGTAGCCCTCGGGCGGCACGCCGGGATCGTGCGGATGGCAGGCCATGCGAATCTTGTTCTCCGCCGCCACCGGGATGACGCGTTCCAGGAAGTAGGTGATGCGTTCCCAAAAGGCATCCGCATTCACCTTGCCGGCACGGGTCAGGGGCGGATCGGGGTGGCCGTCCTTGAGCCGCCACGTGCTGTAAGTGGCATCGCCGCGGCCCGGCGTTCGCCCCGTGCGCAGCACGCCCAGGATGCTCATGTTGTACTTGATCGACGGAATGCCGGCGGCGGCGCAATTGCGGATCAGAGTCTGCAGGTCCGCGATATCGCGGTCGCGTTCCGGACTCTGCGCCAGCATGATCGCCCCATGCTTTTCCCGGTCGATGTGGCTGGAGCTGAGGAACGGCGGCGCCAGGCAATCGACGCTGATGCCGTTCTTCTCCGCCAGGTCGCGCATGCTCTTGAGCTCGTCCACGGTGGCATACAGGCGGCCGTCGGCGATCGTGGGGTACCCGCAAATGTTGCGGATGCCGTAGCGGGCGAAGTACTGCAAGTGCGCCTCGTTGGTGGGAGCGCTCTGGCAGCCGAGTTTCATGAGAACGGGCGGCGACGCCGCGGATGCATTCCCGGGGGCCAGACTGCTGCCCAGCGCCACGGCGGAGGCGCCCGAAGAGGCGATAAATCTCCTACGGTTCATAGGTAGACAAGTATATCGCCCGGCACAAACCGACGTTCCGTCCGGTCGCTAGGTTTTGGGGGTTGGCCCACCCAATTTGCGTGAAAAGCCCCTCGGGAGGGGCCCAATGTGCAAAAGTCGCGTCGGAATATCCACAATCTGTAGAGTTTTTATACACTGAAACATGGAATCCCACGTGCATGTTGTCGCCTGAGCCTCCAGGAGGATTGCATGGACAACGAAACCCTCACGATTACCGACAACCGTACCCAGCAGTCATACACCATCCCGATTTACCGCGGCACTGTCCGTGCCATGGATTTGCGGCAAATCAAAACCGGCCCCGACGATTTCGGTCTGATGACCTACGATCCGGCCTTCATGAACACCGCCTCCTGCCAGAGCGCCATCACCTACCTGGACGGGGACAAGGGCATCCTGCGTTATCGCGGATACCCGATCGAACAACTGGCCGAGCAGTGCAGTTTCCTCGAAGTGGCCTACCTGCTGTTGAACGGCGAGTTGCCCACCGCCACCCAACTGGAGTACTGGCAGTGCGAAGTGATGCGCCACACCATGACCCACGAAAACGTGAAGAAGTTCATGGACGGCTTCCACTACGACGCCCATCCGATGGGCATTCTGATCTCTACCGTCGCCGCACTCTCCACCTTCTATCCCGAGGCCAAGAACATCGGCGATCCCAAGTCCCGTCACAAACAGATCGTCCGGCTGATCGGCAAGATGCCGACGCTGGCGGCGTACGCCTACCGCCACCGGCTGGGCCTGCCCTACATCTCCCCGGACCCGGAACTCGGCTACACCAAGAACTACATGAACATGCTGTGGAAGCGCACCGAACCCAAGTACGCCGCCAACCCGGTGCTGGCGCGGGCGCTGGAGGTGCTCTTCATCCTGCACGCCGATCACGAGCAGAATTGCAGCACCAGTGCCATGCGCGCCGTCGGCAGTTCCCACGGCGACCCGTTTGTCACCGCCGCGGCCGCCATCGCCGCCCTTTCCGGCCCGCTGCACGGCGGCGCCAATGAGGAAGTGCTCCGCATGCTGGCCGAGATCGGGACCAATGAGAACATTCCGGGCTTCATCCAGCAGGTGAAGGACGGCAAGCGCAAGCTGATGGGCTTCGGACACCGTGTGTATAAGAACTACGACCCGCGCGCACGCATCATCAAGCAGGTGGCCGAAGAAGTGTTCGAAGTGACGGGCCGCAACCCGAAGATCGATATCGCCCTGGAATTGGAAAAGATCGCCCTTTCCGACGAGTACTTCATCAAGCGGAAGCTCTACCCCAACGTGGATTTCTACTCGGGCATCATCTACCAGGCCATGGGTTTCACGCCGGACCAGTTCACCGTGCTGTTCGGAATTCCGCGAACCGTCGGCTGGCTGGCGCAGTGGCAGGAAATGTTGCAGGACCCCGACACCAAGATCGCCCGTCCGCGCCAGGTATACTCCGGCGAGGAAGTCCGCAACTTCGTCCCGATCGCCGACCGCGGCGTGAAGCAGTTAGCGCACGCGTAGCAGTAACCAGTGGGACAGACGATTCGCTTTGGTCGTCTGTCCACTACTCACCCGGTAATTCGCCCCAGCGTGCTCCAGAATTCGGGAAAACTCACCGATGCCGCCTCCGCGCCTTCGATGGCGCTCGGGCCATCGGCGCGCAGCGCCGCCACGGCGAACGCCATCGCGATGCGGTGATCCCCGAAGCTATCGAACTCGCTGGCGCGGAATTTCTGGCGCCCCGGAATCACCATGCCGTCGGCCCGTTCTTCCGCCGCCACGCCGAGCCGCCGCAGATTCTCCACCACCGTGCGAATCCGGTCTGTCTCTTTCACGCGGAGCTCGCCGGCGTCGCGCACCGTCAGCCCGTCTTCGGTGGCCGCGCCAAGCACGGCCAGCACGGGAATCTCGTCGATCAGCGCGGCGGTGAGGGCGCCCTCGACGGTCCCGCCTTTGAGATCCGAGTGTTGCACCACGATATCGCCGATCAGTTCGCCGTTGCGGCTTTCCAGCGTGGGGATGAGGATCCTGGCGCCCATGCCGGTGAGGAAGTCGAGCAGGGCGGAGCGCGTGGGATTCAGGCCGACGCCGCGGATGGTGAGTTGCGATCCGGGAACCAGCAGCGCGGCCACAATGAAGAATGCGGCCGAAGACAGGTCGCTCGGCACCGTGAGTTCGCGGCCCGTCAGATGGGGACGTCCGGTGAGCGTGATCTTGCGCGCCGCGACGGTGAGGTCGGCGCCGAATTCGCGGAGCGCGATTTCCGTGTGATCGCGCGACGCCACCGGCTCGCTGACGGAAGTCTGCCCCTCTGCAAAAAGTCCGGCGAACAGGACGCACGTCTTCACTTGCGCGCTGGGCACAGGCAGGGTGTAGTCGATGGGGCGGAGCCGCGTGCCGTGGATTTCGAGCGGCGGGAATTTCCCTTCGCGCGCGCCAATCTCCGCGCCCATCTCGGCCAGCGGCCGCATGATGCGCTGCATCGGCCGGCGGGAGAGAGACTCGTCCCCGAAAATGCGGGTGAGGAAGGGCTGGGCGGCCAGGATGCCGCTCAGCATGCGGATTGTCGAGCCCGAATTGCCCGCGTCGAGGTCGCCCACGGGCGCGCGCAGTCCGTCGAGCCCCTTGCCCTTGATCAGCACATCCGTGCCGGCCACTTCCACGTCGATGCCGAGGGCGCGGACGCAGCCCAGCGTGGAGTGGCAATCCGCGCCCGTCGAGTAGTTGTGGATGCGCGAGTCGCCATCGGCGATGGCGGAGAGCATGGCATAGCGGTGGGAGATGGACTTGTCGCCAGGCAAGGTGATGGCGCCGGTGATTGCCGAAGC
>JADGNS010000629.1 GCA_017883355.1 Candidatus Solibacter sp. | reverse complement strand
CCCATCGAACTGGTTTCGCGCATCGAGCGCGTACGCCCGCTCCAGGTGGAGAATCTCGCGGGCCGCAGAACCATGCAATACCAGGGCGCCAGCATGCCCTTGGTGATGCTGCGCGACGTCGCCGCGGTGGGAGAGCTATCGGAAGCCCAGCGTTGGGTAGTGGTGATTTTCGAAATCGGCGGCTCACCCCTTGGACTTCTGGCCGCCGAGCCGTTGGACATGGTGGAAGTGGTTCTGAAGATTGACCAGATCACCCTGCGGCAGCCGGGCCTGGCAGGCTCCGCCGTTCTAAAAGGCCGCACCACGCTGATCGTCAACATTTTCGAACTGGCCGGAAACGCCCGGTCGGAATGGAGCGCGGCGGCTCCGCAGTCCGCAAGCCATGGACCGGACTCCATCCCCACGGTCCTGGTCGCCGAGGACTCGGAGTTCTTTCGCGGCCAGATCCGCCGTCTGATCGAGGCCGTCGGTTACCGGGTGCTGGACGCCGAAGACGGCCAGGCCGCCTGGGAACTTCTGGACCGTAACGCCGGCGAGATCGCTCTCGTCGCAACCGACGTGGAAATGCCTCGCATGGACGGGCTCTCCCTGACGCGCCAGATTCGCGCCGACGGCCGTTTCGACGACCTGCCGGTGATTGCCTTATCCTCGCTGGCCGGAGAGGAAGAGGTCGCTCGGGGAATGGCGGCCGGAGTCAGCGAATACCAGGTCAAGCTTGACCCCGAAGAGTTTGTGCTGAGCATTCGTAAGACGATGGACCGCATCCATGCCTCTCCGGCGTCACATACAAGGAATTAGGTCAATCGGGAGTAGAAAACCATGCTACAGAACGTCAAGATCGGCAGGAAACTGGCATATTTGCTTGGAGGCGCGGTTCTCGGAATGGCGGCGCTGGCGGGGCTGGGCTTGTGGGGCATTCGGGCCAACGCAAGCCTGGACGCCGATTCACGGGACCGGCTGACGAAGTGCCTTCTGCTCACCAGAGTGAGCGAAAACATCGGGACCAACAGCGCCATCCTCGGCAACAGGATCCTGTCGAAGGATCCTGATCTCCAGGCCAAACAGTTCGCGCAGAACCGCCAGGAGATCATCGCCGACCTCGCAACCTACAAGAACCGGGCAGTATCTCCCGCGGACGCAAAGGAAGCGGCCGACATAGCGGAACTCTTCAATGTCTGTATCTCCGTGAACAACCGGCTCATCGAACTCCTCCGCGCCGGCAGGCAGGCGGACGCCATCAAGCAATACAAAGAACAGTCCATGAAGGCGTTTGCCGCCATCGCCGACCGAGTGGAGGAGAAGGACTTGTCCGAGCAGAAACTCGTCGATGAAAACGAAAGCCGGCGCCAGACCGCCGAGTCCCGAGTCGAATGGGCCTTAATCCTTGGCGGTCTCTGCGCTCTTGGCTTTGCCGTCCTCTTCGGACTTGCCTTGACTCGCAGCATCACCGGGCCGCTCACCAGCGTCATCGCGCAGCTCGGCGAAATCGCTGGCGGCGACCTCTCCAAGGATGCCGCGCCCGAGTTCCTGACGCGGGGTGACGAAATCGGTCTGCTGGCGCGCTCCAAACAGACGATGATCGTCAGCCTTCGCAAGATGATTCAGGAGATTTCGGCCGGCGTACACGTGCTCTCTTCCTCCTCGGCCGAACTCAGCGCCAACTCGGGACAGATGAGTTCGGGCGCCCGGCAGGCTTCCGACAAAGCCCACTCGGTCGCTGCCGCCGCCGAAGAGATGAGCGCCAATGTCGGTTCCGTGGCATCCGGTATGGAGAATGCCACCGCCAATCTGACCAGTGTGGCCACGGCCACGGAACAGATGACGGCGACGATCGGCGAAATCGCCGGCAATTCCGAAAAAGCCCGCCGCATCACAGGCGAGGCGACACGCCAGGCCACGCGCATTACAGAGCAGATGAATCAATTAGGCCAGGCCGCCCGCGAAATCGGCAAAGTCACCGAAACCATCAACGAAATCTCTTCCCAAACCAATCTCCTGGCGCTCAATGCCACCATCGAAGCAGCCCGCGCTGGCGCCGCCGGAAAGGGCTTCGCCGTGGTCGCCAACGAAATCAAACAACTGGCTCAGCAAACCGCGTCGGCTACCGAGGATATCAAGAACCGGATTGGCGGCGTGCAGACGTCCACGGCCGGCGGAATCGCCGAGATCGAGAGGGTAACCCAAGTCATCCACGAAGTCAGCGACATCGTTTCCTCCATCGCGGCCGCCATCGAACAGCAGTCTACTGTGACCAGGGATATCGCCCGCAACATCGCCACCGCATCGTCGGAAGTCGGAGACGCCAACGGACGCATTTCGCAAACCGCGCAGGTCTCCACCGAAATCGCCGGCGACATCGCCGATGTGGATCGCGCCGCCGCGCAAATGGCTGGCGGCAGCCAGGAAGTCCAGACCACGGTCGTCGAACTCTCCAAACTGGCGGAACAACTGCAGGCGACGGTAGCCCGATTTCGGGCCTGAATACGAACGCATCGACAACCAGGAGTCAATCGAAAATGAGATTCAGATGGAGCATTCCGGCGCGCACGGTGGCCGTTGCATGGGCCGCCGTGGTCGTAACCGCTGTTTCCGGTTTCCTGATCCAGAGGTCGGTGATCCGCCAGCAAGGTCTCGATTTGGTGCGCAATGCCATGCGGGGTATCGTGCTGTCGGCGGAAAGCACCCGGACGGCCGTGTCGAGAATGAATAGCGGCGGCGACTTCGACCGGCTATCGCTGGTCGCGGAGTCGCGAAAGGCCTCCGACATCCGTTCTACCCGCTTCTACGACACCATCCCCGTAGTGGCCGCCTGGAAAACCATCGAGCACGTTGCCGGCAAGCAAGGGTATGAGTTCCGGACCCCATCCAACAATCCCCGGAACCCGAAGAACAATCCCGATGCTCAAGAGCAGGCCATCCTGACCGCTCTGGCGAAAACCAAACAGGAAGAGTACTTCGGCGTGGATGAGGCGCGAAATGAAATGGTCTATGCCCGCCCAATCCTGCTTTCGGAGGATTGTCTGGCTTGTCACGGCGATCCCGCTCCCGGCAGCAAAGACGGCAAAGATATTCTGGGCTTCCGGATGGAAGGCTGGCACGCCGGCGAAATACATGGCGCCTTCCTGCTGCGCAGCAAAATGGATCAGGTCGATCGCCAGGTTCATGCAGGAATGTGGAAGACGGCGCTGTGGCTGACGCCCGTGTCCCTACTAGTCGGTTTCGGCGCCTTTCTCGCCACGAAACGCATCCGCGGGCCCCTGGCCGAAGCGGTCAGCGTGCTCCAGAGCGTCGCCCAGGGCGACCTGAGAAGAGACTTGCAGGTCTCCAACAATGACGAGATCGGCGACATGGCGGCGGCGGTGCGGTCCATGTCTGTCAGCCTGCGAAGCATGATTGGCGAGATTGCGGGCGGGGTGGAGGTGCTAGCCTCTTCCTCCAGGAAGCTGTCCGCCAATTCCGAGGAAATGGCCGCCAACTCGCGCAATTCCTCGGATAAGGCCCATTCGGTGGCCGCTGCCGCCGAGGAAATGAGCGCCAACGTGATGTCGGTCGCCTCCGGAATGGATGCGGCAGTCTCGAACCTCGGTAACGTTACCGCAGCCACCGAGCAGATGACCGCGACCATCGCTGAGATCGCCGGCAACTCTGAGAAGGCCCGGCGAATCACCGCCGAGGCGACCTGCCAGGCCACCAAGGTCACCGAGCAGATGAACCGCCTGGGCGAGGCCGCCCGCGAAATCGGCAAGGTGACCGAAGCCATCAACGAGATCTCCTCCCAAACCAACCTGCTCGCCCTTAACGCCACCATCGAAGCCGCTCGCGCCGGTTCGGCGGGCAAGGGCTTTGCCGTCGTGGCCAACGAAATCAAACAACTGGCGCAGCAGACGGCTTCGGCCACCGAGGATATCAAGGCTCGCATCGCCGGCGTGCAATCGTCCACGGCCGACGGTATCGCCGGGATCGAGCGGGTCTCGAGAGTGATCCACGAGGTCAGCGATCTGGTGTCTTCCATCGCGGCTGCCATCGAAGAGCAGTCCGCCGTCACTCGGGACATTGCCAGCAACATTGCCAACGCCTCTATCGGCGTCGGCGACGCCAATGCGCGCGTCGCCCAAAGCTCCCAGGTCTCCATCGAGATCGCCAACGATATCACCGTCGTCGACCAGGCCGCCGGACAG
>JADGNS010000628.1 GCA_017883355.1 Candidatus Solibacter sp. | reverse complement strand
TCTTCCATCCTCAATGCGAGCTTAAACCAACGTTTGTGGCAAACGCAACCCTGCTGGCCTAGGGCTCTGGCAGCCGCCCGCTCCAATCCATCCACGCCCACACGATGGCGGTCAGCGATCCGAAGGCCCCCGCCACCAGCCCGATCGTGCGCGGTCCCACGTACTGCGATGCGATGCCGGCCGCCGACATGGACACAATCATGACGCTCCAGCGGATGGATTCCATGGTGCTGAACACGCGCCCGCGGAACTGGTCCGGCGTATGGCGCAGCAGTTGCGCGTTGTTGAGCACGCTGGTGACGGCCATGCCGACGCGCGAAAACATCATGAACACCAGCGCCGCGGCGTACGATTCCACCTGGCTGAACAGCATGTACGCCGCGCCGTGCAACAGGTAGGACAGCGTCACCGTGCGTTTGTAGCCGGCGAAGCTCACCCTTCGGCCGGTGACGTGCCCGATGGCGCCGCCGGCCAGCAGGCCGATACCAGCGAACCCCCAAAGGGAGCCGATGCCGCTCGGGCCTCGGTGGAAAACCTGTTCGCCGAACAGGGCGAACAGAATCTGCGCCGCGCCACCGCCCAGGCTCCAGCCCACCGAGATCATCGCGATGCCCATCATCAGCGGGACGCTGCGCATGTAGGCGAGGCCCGCGCCGTACTCGTGCCACGGGCGCGTGGCGGGCGCCGCGGCCTCGCGCTGGACGCGAAAGCCGCCGGGCACGGAGATCTGCCAGATCGCCCACGCCGAGAACACGAAGGACAGCGAATTGAGCACGAACGCCCAGTGGTACCCCAGCCACGCCGCGCTGTAGCCGGCCAGCAGCGTGCCCGCCGTCAGCGTGGCCCACTGCGTGGTCTGGGTCAGCGAGTTGGCGGAATGCAGTTCGTCGGCGGTGGCGATGGTGGGCAGAATCGCCGCGCGCCCGGCGGTGAAAAACGGCGACGCGAACATCAGCCCGGCGCTCAGCACGTAGAGCAGCCAGGGCCGCGGCTGATGAACGGTCAGAACGAAGGCGAGCGCGATCAGCGCGCGAACGACGTCGCTCGCGATCATGATCTGCCTGCGGTCCAGCCGGTCCAGCAGCACGCCGGCCACCGGTCCGGCCAGCACCGCCGGGATCGCCCGCGCCAGCATCACGCCCGTGACCACCAGCCCGGAGCCGGATTTCTCCATGACCAGCGCGAAGACAGCGATGTTGTTGAAGTAGTCGCCGATCTCGCTGACAACCTGGGCCATCCACGTGTAGCGGTAATTACGATTCTGGCGCAGCAGGGCCCGGAGGGTCGTCATGGACTGCTCCATGATAACGCGTGGCCGATGGCGGTCAGCGGCGAACGCCGCGGCCGGGCGCCACGCCGTCCACCAGTTCGCCCCGGTTCACCACCAGCGTGCCGTTGACCATCACATACTGCATGCCATCGGAGTACTGCGCCGGCTTCTCGAAGGTGGCGCGGTCGGTAACGCGCTCGGGGTCGAAGATGGCCAGATCCGCGTCGGCGCCCACGGCGACGCGTCCCTTGCTTTTGAGCCCCAGGCGATCGGCGGGCATCACGGTCATCTTGCGTACCGCGTCCATCAGGCTGAGAGCGTGCTGTTCCCGCACATAGCGGCCCAGCACGCGCGCGAACGTGCCGGCGGCGCGCGGATGGCCCTTGCCTTCGTCCAGGACGCCGTCGCTCGCCACCATGACCAGAGGGTTGGAGAGCGCGAGCCGGACGATTTCCTCCGGGATGGAGTGTATGGCGACGAACCCGCCCTGCTTGCGGTAGCGCGCAAAACTCTCGGCGGTCAGACGCTCGCCGGTCAACGCCCATTGCAGGTCGCCGAAAGCGATGCCCCCCTGCCGCGCCTGCCAGCCCTCGGCGAAGATGGCGCTGGCCAGGTCCGTCATGCCCGCGGTGTAAGGGTAGGCCTCCGTGGTGATGTCCAGCCCGCGGGCACGCGCCCCCTGGATCATCTCCAGACAGAGCGCCGTCTCGCGCAGCCCCATGCTGGTGATGTGTACCACGTGCACCGAAGCGCCCGTGGCGGCGGCATCGGCAATCATCTCCTGAAGCGCGTCGATCACCCCGGGTTCCACCGGCCCGCCATTGCGCATATGAACGAAAAGGGGTACTTTCCGGGCGGCCGCGAGGCGGAACAGGCTGAGGACTTCGGCGCGCGATTCATGCGGCAGGTACGCGATGCCGAGTCCGATGCCGGGGGCGCCCTCGTCCAGTCCGCGGCCCACGCGGTCCAGGATCTCGCGGAATTCTTCCGCCGTGGCGGCGCGCTCTACCGCGCGGTCGCGCGGCAACAGCGTGCCGCTATCGTGCATCACGGCGATGCGCGCCGGGATATCGCCGCTGGTGGCGCCGTAATTGATCAGCGCGCGCCCCTCGCGCTGCGCGTACCAGCCCGCCACGGGGTGGACGCCGACCTCGAGTTCCAATGCCGTGGTGACGCCGTCGCGCGCCTTGAAGCGGTAGTTCTCCGGAGTCTGTCCGTGGGAATGCAGGTCGATGAATCCCGCGGTCACCACCAGGCCCTTGGCGTCGATGGTGGCGCGCGCGGACCCTGCCGCCAGCGGCGCGGCGGAGACGGCCGCGATCTTGCCGCCGCGGATCCCGATGTGGCGCACCGCGTCGAGGTTGGTTGCCGGGTCCAGCACCCGCCCGTTGGCGATGGCCAGATCGTAAGTCTGCGCGAAAAGGGGGAGAGCGAACAGCACAAGCGCGAGCCGCATGCGGAAATTGTACCAGCGCGGCATAATATTCACATGCCGCAATCAACCGAAACCACCATCGCGAAGCAACGGGAAGCGCCAGGCACGCTGGCCCAACTCATCGCCACCGTGCCGGAGGCGGCGCTGCGCCAGCCGCCCGCGCCCGGCAAGTGGTCTGCCGTCACGGTCCTGGCCCACCTCGCCGAAGCCGAACTCAGCGCCAGTTGGCGCTACCGCCAGATGCTCGAGCACCCTGGCGTTGCGTTGGCCAGCTTCGATCAGGAGGAGTGGGCGCGGCGCTGCGATTACGAGTCGTGGGATCCGCACGAGGCCATCGAAATGTTCCGCCTGCTGCGCGAAGCCAACCTGCGTCTGCTGGCCGGGCTGACCGCGGAGGAGTGGCAGCGCTACGGCGTGCACTCCGAACGCGGACGCTTCACGGTGGCGGAACTGGCGCTTCACATGGTCGGACACGACTCCCGCCACATCGAGCAGATTCGGCGAACCCTGTAGCACCACCGGCGGATGATCTGCATTAAGCTGGAAGCCTATGCTCAAATGGCTTCTCCTCTGCGCGGCCGCCGCATCGCTCTCCGCCGCCGACCCCAAGGCCGACGTGCTTGCGGCAATGGAATCCTGGAAACAGGCAGTTCTGAAGAAGGACGCGGCGGCGCTCGACCGCCTGCTCCACCCCGACCTCACCTACAGTCATTCGGACGCCAAGACCCAAACCAAGGCCGACATCCTGAAGGCGCTCCCTGACACGCAATCCATCACGTTTGGCGAAACCACGGTTCGCATCTACGGCAATACCGCGCTGTTGAAGGGACCCGTGGAATTCGTCAACAACACCGCCACCGGACCCACGACGATCCATCTCAGCGTCCTGCAGGTGTGGCTCAAAGGCTCCAAAGGCTGGCAACTGGTGGCGCGCCACTCCACCAAGCTACCCTGACGCCAGTGCCTGTTCCAGGTCTGCGAGGATGTCTTCCGGCGCCTCGATGCCCACCGAGAGGCGCACCAGGTTGTCGCGAATTCCCATGCGCTGGCGGTGCTTCGGGGACAGTTCGCGGTGCGAGCTCATCACCGGATAGAGCATCATGGTGTGCACGTCTCCCAGGGAGGTGGCGCGCACAATCATCTGGAGCCGGTCCATAAAGCGGAACACCTCTTCCCTGCCCGCATCGCGGATCTCGAAGCTGACCATGGCGCCGTAGAGCCCCGCGGGAAACAGGCGCCGGATCGCGGCCTCATCGGGATGCTGCGGATCCCCGGTGAAGTACACCCGCTCCACACGCGGATGCGCGGCCAGCCAGCTCGCCACGCGGCAGGCGTTGGCGCACTGCCGCTCCATGCGCAGCGGGAACGTCTTGATGCCGCGCATGGTCAGGTAGCACTCAAACGGGCCCAGCACCGGGCCGATGGTACGGCCCAGCGCGCGCAGCGAATCGGCGTGCGCACGGAGCGTCACCAC
>JADGNS010000627.1 GCA_017883355.1 Candidatus Solibacter sp. | reverse complement strand
CAGGCGGTGGGCCACTACGTCGAAGACAATCGGGTTGAAGGCCAGGCCGATGTGGGTGGCCGAGACTTCGAAATCGATGTCGGGGTTGCCGGTCCGGCAAACGCGCCAGTCGACGATTCCGTCGGACTTGGTGTAGATGGCGGTTTCAAAGACGGATTTCGGCAGTTTACCGATCAGGGATTCCAGGAAATTGCAGGTACACCCGGCCGTGTAGCAGGCCGGCAATACACCGGTGCCGTGACGTTCCAGAATCTGCCCGCGCACCAACTGGACGGCGCGCAGGACGGAATGGTGCACGGATATGCCGCGGAACGGCGAACCCATGGTAATCACCGAAGCGATGCGGTCGGGCATCTGGGAGGCTGCGGCGCGCGCGATGACGCCGCCCAGGCTGTGTCCCACCAGATGGACCTTCTTGCCGGTCTCTTTGTAGGCCTTATGGATCGTTGCTTCGAGTTTGTGCTTGATCAGCAGATTGGGGCACTCGGCATTCAGACCGATTCCCGAGAAGTACGCCTTGTAGCCGATGCGGTCGAGCCAGGAGCGGAACTCCGTCAGATACAGGTCGGTCAGGAGAAAGCCTGGAATGACGACTACGCCCGATCCATCCGCCGGCGGTATGCCGAAACCCCAATAGACGGGGGAAAGGCGGAGGTAGACCATCTCGATGCCGACTAGCATCTCCTGCCAGATGGGCAGCGGGACGGCTTCGTCGGCTTTGCGAACCGGGGAGGGTTTACTGGTGCCGGAGCGGCGGGCTGCCATTGGGATCAGTGTACCCTATGCAGACAGGTGTTCGGGGTTAGTTTATTTCAGGCGGAGGGACCGGGCTGCTCCCCAGTCTCTCCGCCTTCCGGGAGGCGGCGCCGCCTCACGCGGTCACGGGCACGGGCTTGCGCCGGGCGGCGGGCTTGCGGGCCTGTTTCGGTTTCGGCGGTGGTGGCGCCGCGTGCGCTTTGGGTGCCTGGCGCGCCGGCTTGACCATCACGTCGAGCAAATCCTGTTCGGATTCCACGAAGCCAGCTACCGTGTGCTTGAGCAATTCCCCCAGGGTCTCCACCGGGAGCGGGTTCATGGCGCCGATGGCTTCCTTGGCCGTCTTAGCACTGACCTTGAGTTGTTGCGTGGCCACGTCGAGCAGTTTCTTCTGGGCATCGATGTAGGCCTCGGCGGCCTGCCGCGCCGCCTCGTTCAATTCGGTCTTCCGGGCAGCGGCGTGGGCCTTGCCGTTGGTTTCCTTGCCGGTGGCATGGGCGGTTTCCTCGGCCAGCACATCCAGGAACTTCTTCTGGCTGCGCACGAAGGTTTCCATGCTCTCCCGTGCCAGGTCGCCCAACTGGAGCCCTTCAAACGGCTCTCCGCTCTTGGTGGCATCGATCCATTCATCGGTCTGCCGGGCCGCCAGGGTCAGGAGATGCTGTTGCATGCCGATCACGGTATCGACACCGCGGCTGAACAGATCCGTCACGGCGGCGATAGGCGCCGGTCCGCCGATTCGCTCCTTCACCACGGTAGTGAGGATTTCGTTCTCGCGCTGCGCCAGGTTCAACAGAACGCGTTGTGCGGCGATGAAGTTCGAAATGCCTTCGCCGGCCATTTCGGTAACCGCCGTGCCCGCAATGTGACGGGCATCCGTCATCCGGCCCTGGAAGGCACTGATTGTGTGGGCGTTTTGCCGCATCACCAGATCCATCAGGATCCGCTGAGAGGCGAAGAAACTCTCGGTTCCTTGCTTCAGCCAGCCCGCCAACATGGATATGGAGGAAGGCTCCCGAGCCGGAACGGTTTTATCTGGCATGAAAATTACTCCTTTTTGCTGCAATGCAGCATATACCTCTAATATAGACCTAAAGGCCTTTTTATGTCAAGATGAAGTGTAATTGAACGCAGCGCAGCAAGGGTTCGACCGTGGAACAGGCTACCGTGCTGATCAAGAAATACCCCAACCGCCGCCTCTACAACACCTCCTCCAGGGGTTATGTAAACCTCAACGATCTGGCTGCGCTCATCCGGAAAGGTGAAGAGATTCAGGTGGTTGACGCCAAGACAGGTGAGGACATCACTCGTGTGGTGCTGACGCAGATCATCGTGGAGGATGCCAAGGATGCGCCCACCGGGTTGCCGCTGGAACTGCTTCGCCAGTTGATCAGGGCGAGCGACCGGGCAGGCCAGGAATTCATCATGTGGTATCTGAAATCCGCCTTCGATACCTACGAAAAAGTACAGGATGCGGTGCAGGACCGGCTGAAAGATGTGCGCTCGGCCGCGCTTTCGCCGCTCAACCTGGTGAAAAACCTGCTCACTCCTCCGCCGGAGGCGAAGGCGGAGGATGAGCTGGAGCAACTGCGGCGACGGGTGGCGGAACTGGAACAGCGCCAGCAAACGCCTCGGGGGCGAGGGACACGCCGGAAGGCTTAGAATGGCGTTTCAGGTTGGCAGGCGGAAGCGCCTGCCCCACAAAGCGGGATGAGGAATGCGATGGGAATGATGTTCCTGGCTGGAATCGATCCGGGGCCGCTGGCATTATGGGCGAGCATGTTTGCCGGCGGAGATCCGGCCGCCCAGATCTCCATGGTGGAGGGCGCTCTGAAGAGCGGGCGCGGCGGCTACTGGCGGGGCGAAATCGGGAAGTGGATCGGCCGCCTGGTACCGGTGGAAATCCTGGTGCCCGAAAGCGCCCAGCGATGGCGTCCGCTGGTCCGCGACGCCTTCCAATTCCTGTTCGAGCGGCTTTCGGACCGGCGCCTGGCCACCAAGGTGGTGCAGCAATTCGAACTTTCCGCGGACACGGCACCGGAGCAGCGCCTGCTGCGCCTGGTCAACAAGATGCCGGGGTTGCAGAAGGTGGGGCAAGTGCTGGCGCGCAATCGCCGCCTGGCGCCGAAGCTGCGCCGCGCCCTGTCGGAGCTGGAAAACGGGATGTCGGACGTGACCCTGGAGGAGATCCGGCGCCTGATCGAGGAGAGATTGGGCAAGCGGCTGACGGCGTACGCGGTGGAACTGGAGCCGGCCATCCTCTCCGAAGCCAGCGTGAGCGCGGTGATTCGCTTCACCTGGAATCACCCCGGCCGGGAACGCGAACAGGGAGTGTTTAAGGTCCTCAAGCCGTACGTACCGGAGTGCTTCGGCGAGGACATGACGCTGCTCCAGGACCTGGGAGAATTCCTGACTTCCCCGGAGCGCGGCTACGGATTCGCCATCCACGACGTAAAGGACATGCTGGCCGAGGTGCTGCTGCTGCTGGCGCACGAGCTGGATTTCCGGCGCGAGCAGGCCACCCTGTTGCAGGCGGTGAAGATGTATCGCGCCAGCATCGGAATTCGCGTGCCCCGGCTGATTGAGCCCTTGTGCACCGACGACATCACGGCGATGAGCGCGGAGGCGGGCGTGAAAGTTACGGAAGCATTCCCCCGCTCGCCGATCCGCCGCGCCCGGGTGGCCGAACAGTTGATCGAAGCGCTGGTGGCGGTTCCGTTCTTTTCGCGCGAGGAGGAGTCCATCTTCCACGCCGACCCGCATGCCGGAAACCTGCTGTACGACGAGAGCAACCGTGAGCTGGTGATTCTGGACTGGGCGCTGGCCGAGAAATTGAGCCTGGAATCGCGGCGCCAACTTGTGCTGCTGTCGGTGATGATGACGCTGCGCAACGCCGACGGCGTCCGGCAGGCGATCCGCGATCTCGCCCTCAGCGCCGACCGGCGCAATCACGCACACCTGGGCGTAATCGAAAGGTGCGTCGAGCGGTTTTTCGAGCAACTGCCCGCGGACGCCTCGCCAGGCACGCTGGAGGCGATGCGGCTGCTGGACCGGATCGCTCTCGAAGGCGTACAGTTTCCGCCGCCCCTGTTTCTGTTCCGCAAGATCGTGCTGACCCTGGATGGCGTGCTGTACGATGTCGCCGGCCCCGGCGTGCGCATCGACGAGGTGATCGCGCGCGAGTTCCTGACGCGCTGCGCCGCCAGCCTGGGCATATTTCACGCCCCACTGCAATGGAAGGATTTCGCCGCCATCGAATGGACCGCACTGCTCAATCCACTCCAGCTTGCCAAGCTGGTGTTCTGAAGTGGCGGGCAATTTCATATGGGGCATGCTGACGCTTTTCCGAAGGCCGCGGCGGCGCGTCCAAGGGCAGGGGGCGGATTAGCAATCCGCCGCAGGTTGCCAACCTGCCCCACATGGC
>JADGNS010000031.1 GCA_017883355.1 Candidatus Solibacter sp. | reverse complement strand
GGCTTAGAAATGGTCTGGGTCAAGGCGGTGTAAGTGCTGGCGGCTGTATTGGCATCGCCGGAGTAACCCGCGCCGATGGAATGATCGCCGATCGACAAACTGGATAGCGATAGCGAGGCGGACCCGCCGCTGACTGTCACAGTGCCCAATACCGTAGATCCATCCTGGAACTGAACGGTGCCGGTAGCCGAGCTGGGTGAGACGGTGGCCGTGAAGGTGACGCTTTGCCCGTTGGGTGAGGGATTCAGCGAGGAAGTCAGCGTCACGCTGGAATTCGCTTTGGTGATGGTCTCTGCCACGGCGGCCGAAGTGCTGCCCGCATACGCGGAATCGCCCGCGTATACCGCGGTGAGCGAGAGGGAGCCCACCGGCAGGTTGGCCACCGATAGTTGGGCCTGGCCGCTAACCAGGTTCGCAGCGCCCAGCGGGGTGGCGCCGTTGAAGAACTGTACGGAGCCAGTGGCCGCGGCAGGCGTCGCCGTCGCGGTCAGAGTCACCGCGGCGCCGTACGCCGCCGGATTCGCGCTGACCGAAAGGCTGGTGGTGCTGGCGGTCCTCACCACCTGCGTCAGGGGCGCCGAGACGCTCGACAAATAGGACGCATTGCCCATGAATTGCGCCACAATCGAATTCGAGCCCACTGCGAGGGTTGCGACGTTGAACGTAGCGGTTCCGTTGGACGTGGTGCCGTAACCGATCGTCATCGGCCCGCTGTACAGATAGACGCTTCCCACGCCAGGCGGCGAGTTGGGAGTCACCGTGACCGTGAATACCACGTTCTGACCTTGGGTGGAGGGGTTGGCACTGGAAGTTACGGTAGTCGTGCTGGGCCCCATTTGCACGACCTCGGCGATGATGTTGGACTGGCTCAGGTTGTCGTTGGCATCGCCGCCATAGATCGCCCGGTAGGGATAGCTGGGATATCCGCCCCCCGTAGCCGCGCAGGTGAGACTGGCAACCCCATTGACCACGGGAACCGAACCGAGCAGGGTGGCGCTCATGTAGAACCGGATGCTGCCGGTCGCGGTCACCGGTGAGACGGTGGCCGTCAGCGAGATTTGGCCGCTGGGCACCACCGGGTTCGGCGTCAGGAAAAGCGTCGTGGTGGTAGGCGGCGTGTAAAAGATCTGGTGCAGGCGAGTTCCCTGGTTAGAAATCAGCAGGCGTTTGGCAACCGGATCCCAGCCGAGTCCGGAGATGCCTCCGAATGGGGTTTCCGTGGCGGGAACGTCGCTGGACGCATACCCGCTTGTGCCCTTGATGCCGGCGACGGTGGTGATGACTCCGGTGGTATCCACCATGCGGACGACGCCTTCGGTGGAGATGAACAGATTGCCCGATGGATCCACCACGACCGCGGACGGCAGGATCCCTGCCAGCAGAGCCAGGCCGCCATCGGCGTTGCCGCCGGTATCCCACGGAGTGCCATTCCCAGCCACCGTGGAGATAATCCCGCTGGTTAGATCCACCACCCGGACGCGGTCATTGCCCTGGTCGGCAATGAAGAGTTTTCCGTTTCGGTAGTAGATGCCCTGGGGTTGGTAAATGTTAGCGCCCACAGCCGGTCCGCCGTCGCCCACGGGCGCGCAGCAATACCCGGGCCCCGGTCCGGCGATCGTAGTAATCACGCTGGTGACGGCGTCGATTCGCCGGACATTTTCCATTTCGCGATCGGAGACAAAAAGATTTCCTGCATCGTCAAAGGCTATGCCGACCGGACTCGAGAAGCTGGCGGCGGATACGTTGCCCCCATCGCCGTCCCTTCCGACGGCGCCCGTGCCATAGCCTTGGATCAGACCCGAACTCAGGTCCACGCAGCGGATCTTATGGGCGGTGATATCGCCGAAGCAGAGACGGGAGCCATAAAGGGCGACCTGCTGTACCGTGCCAATACTGGCGGCGAGAGCCGGGCCGCCATCGCCGGAAGTGCCCCAAACGCCGTTGCCGGCAATGGTCGTAATCACGCCATCCGGACCGAGTCTGCGGATTCGCGAGTTGTCACTGAAGTAGATATTGCCGGCGGCGTCGACCGTGGAGTTCATAACCCCACATATCATCGTGGCCGGGCCGCCATCGGCGCTGTAACCGCAGTTTGCCGTTCCGGCAAGCGTAGTAATAATGCCTTGCGCCATGCCAGGGCAACCGGCTATCGCAAAGCCGATTAGGGTGAGTGCGAGCCTCTTGAATGGTGTCAACGCGACCTTGAGTGGATGCACGGTTTTCATCCCTATTGCTATAGAAGTCCACACGCTGCCCTGGATGCGGCACACCAACCGGCAGATGCGGCAACTCAGGATAACCCGGAGGCCGGACTCCGAAATAGACCCATCGGATAGCGCCGGGATACTAGCTGGTCCGGTGGGTGCTGTCGCTGTTAGTCCCGCTCGGAAAGGACGCCGAGCATGATGGCGCATTGGCCGGCATAGTAGGTGGTCCAAACCAGCACGGCGCCCAGCGGGATCGGCGTCTTGAAACGGCCGGCGCCGAGGAGCGAATCGGAGATCAGGAACAGAACCGCGCCCGAGAGGACGCACGGGCTGCGATAGTTCGCCCGGCTCGCCGTGGCCCCCATCGCGACGATGGCTGCGATGTAGCAGAAGACCGGCACTCGCAACGCGCCGAGCGAGGGCGCGAGCCATGCGCCAAAGACCAGTCCGAAGACGACCAGGAAGGCCGGGAACGCGAACTGGCTGGAGGGTGCGGCGAGGCTCGCGCGGCGGCGGGTAAATAACAGGATGTAGACGAGGTGCGCACAAAGGAACACGGCCAGTCCCGCCAGGAAAAAGTTGCGGCCGCAGGCGAGTAGCACGTCGCCCACTGAGGAGATGAAGAGACCGAGCGAGAGCAGACGCTGGTTTGCCTGGAAGGCAATGAGGGCCAGCAAGCTGACGGAGAGGCCTTTCAGTACGATCTCCAGGGTGGGCAGGCCCCAGGTTGGGAACACGAGGTAGGCGAGGCTGGCCGCCGCCGAGAGGCCGAGAGCGGCGGCGCGCGACGTGAGGCGCATCGCTTACTATTTCACCTGGTACATGGCGGCGGCGTGCGGGGGCAGCTTGACGGACTGCAAGGCGCCCACGTCTTTCTTCTCCCACACGTCGCGCAGCGGACCGGCGGCAGGGATTGCGATGTCGCGAGGCTGCTCGCCGACGTTGAAGACCGCCAGGTATTTCTTGCCCGCGACGGTGGAGGTCCAGATTACGGCATCGCCGTCTTGCGAGAGCTTGCGCGCGCCCGTGCCCTTCTGATTGGCGGCCAGGACTTCATCGTTGGTGAGCAGGGCTTCGGTGAAGGCGTCGTTGCTCGGGAGATCGCCGCCGAACATCAGGGGACTGCGCGCGATCGACCACAGCGTAATCAGGGTGCGCTGCTCGTCGTGGGTGAAGCGCGTGGGACGGTCGTCGCCGCGCTCGGCGCGGATGCCGATGCGGCCCAGCGGGAGCATGTCGGCATCGGGCCAGCCGCCGGATTTGACGAAGGGGCTCCATTTTTCGAGCAGGTCGAAGCTCTTGCGGAGGTCGCGCCAGAGATCCCAGAAATCGTCGGAGATGCGCCAGAGGTTGGCGTTGGCGGCGTAGAAATCGGCTTTGGCCAGATCGGCGGGGCCGGGCGAGAGGCTGAGCACGATGGGGCGTCCGGTCTTGCCGATGGCCTTGTGCAGGGCGGCGATTTCCTCCCCGTGAAAGGGGATGGCGATGTCGTCGCACTTGATGTAATCGACGCCCCAACTGGCGTAGAGCTGGAGGATGGAATCGTAGTAGTCCTGGGCGCCGGGCTTGGACATGTCGATGCCGAACATGTCGGTATTCCAGCGGCAGATCGATTTGGGGTCGGCGATATCGGCGGCGCGCGCCCTGCTGCCGAAGACGGGCAGATTGGCGGCCACGGCGCGGCGCGGGATGCCGCGCATGATGTGAATGCCGAACTTGAGTCCCTTGCCGTGAAGGTAGTCGCCCAGCGCTTTGAAGCCGGATGGGAAACGGTTGGCGGCGGGGATGAGGCGGCCGTATTCGTCCATCGCCAGTTCGGCGTTGGGCCGGTAGCCGTGCGGTTTGGCCAAGGGGTCCGACCATTGAATATCGACCACTACATACTGCCAGCCGTGAGACTTCAGTTTGGCGGCCATGTAGCCGGCGTTGGCCTTGACCTCGGCTTCGGTGACGCTGGTGCCGTAGGAATCCCAACTGTTCCAGCCCATGGGCGGGGTGGCGGCCGTGGGCTCGGCGGCGGAGGCGGCGAGGGCGGCAAACAGCAAGACCGATCCGGTTTTCATACTGTCTACCTTACCAGCCCGGCGACCACAGCCAACCGCCGTTCCTGACGGTTACGCGGCCGATGGAAGGGAACGGGAAGTGAAACGCCATCAGGTGCATGTTCTCGCCAACGGCGCGTTCCATGAGCTGGCGGCGGGTGACCAGGGCGCGGTCGGCGGCCAGGTCGAAACCGTTCTGCCAGGACGGCTGCTCCAGGTGGAGCGGGTGGACGGCGGCATCGCCCAGGTTGAGCAACTGCTGGCCCTCGGAGGCAATCAGGACGGCGAGGTGGCCGGGAGTGTGGCCGGGCGCGGGGATCGCGGTGACGCCGGGCACCACTTCGGTTTCGCGGTCGATGGGCTCGATCTGGTGGCGCAGGGCGCCGAGGCAGCGGCGGGCCATGGAGTGGAGCGACTCCTTGGCCGCCTCGGGCACGCGGAGAGGGCTGAGGTCGGTGCGAACCGCGGTCCAGAATTCCCATTCCAGTTCGGAGAGGACATAGCGGGCGTTGGGAAAAGCGGGGCGCCCGCACAGGTCGATGGCGCCGCCGATGTGGTCGGGGTGGGCGTGGGTGAGGATCACGGTATCGACATCCTTGGGGCGGATGCCGGCCACTTCCAGACGCGCCTGGATGGCGCCGGAAGTGCGGGAGTATTCGCCGGCCCCGGTGTCCACGAGCACGATATGGCGTCCGGTTTCGATGAGGAGGCAGGTATAGGGGCTGAGCACGTCGTCGGGAGGGAGGTGATGGCTTTCCAGGGCGCGGCTGAGATCGGCGGGGTCGGCGTTGGGGAAGAACCAGGACATCGGGTACAAGTAATAGCCGTCGCTGAGAACGGTGCAGTTGATGGATCCGACCTGGAAGCGATGAGAGCCCTCTGGCATATGTGAGAGTTAACTCCATATCGGACAAAAAGTCAAAATTTTCTTTTTACAAGAGAGAGCCGTCGAAAGAAAGGAACGCTCATCAAGGAGCGGTGGGGATTCCGGGGGAGGATGTGGGAACTGCAAGGAGGAAGTTTGGCGATCGGCTCTCTCTTGCAACTACACATTAGCTTGCAGGCGGGTGGGAATCCGGGTGTGCGGGGGCTTAAGTGATTGATAAGAAAAGCTCAAAAAAATAAAATGTTTCGGTCATCGGGTTCCGGGTGGATTGCAGGTTGAGGCATGTTTCTTGACGCGGAGACGCGGAGGAAGCGGAGAAAGACGCGTGGGCGGGGCGTGGGGCTCTCGTGCGGTGGTGACTTCGCACCCGCGCCGCGGTGACGCGGTCTGGCATTACGGCATGGGCCAGTAGCCGGCGCGGGTGCGGGCGGTCAGCTCGGGATGGCCCTTCACTTCGATGCGAATGGCGTGAAACTCCCCCGCCTTGCCGGGACGCGGGGTGAAGCTGACGATGTACTGGCGGTGCACTTCGGAGGCGATCGCCTGAATGGCATCTTCCAGCGCTTCCTGCTTGAGAAACGCCATCGCGCGTCCGCCGGTGGCGCGGGTAAGCTGCACGGAGTTGTCGGGCTTGCCCTGCTGGGCGAGTTCGGTGAAGACGCTGAGCAGGTTGCCCGGCGCCATGTCGGGCGGCAGCGGTGTGCCGTCTTTCCTGGGATCTTTGCTCTTCACCTTCTTTTGTTCGGCCGTGTAGGGCTCCAGGAACGGAGAGTAAGTGAGCCAGTAGATCAAGACGTTCTGGCGCTCGGCTTCGCGCAATACCACGGGGAATTTCACCTTGCTGGAACGGTCGCGCTTCTCGGCGATGACCAGCAGAATGCGCCGCCGCTCGCTCTTGCGCTTGGCCAGCATGGCGAGCGATTGCATGACGGCTTCCAGCGCCACCGCGCCCGTGCCCTGCACGTGCAGCGAGCGCAATGCGGTGGAGAGGCTGTCGCTGTTGGTGGTGAAGTCGCGCAGGGTGCGCACTTCGTCGCTGAAGGTGACCAGCGCGGTTTCGCCGCGGTCGCCGGCCAACAGGTCGGCGAAGAGGATGCCGCTGGCGCCTAACTTGTCCAGGATGGCGGCGGAGTTGGCGGCGGTTTGCACGGCCACCACCAGCGAGATGGGGTTGAACGCTTCGTCCACCTGTATGGCCTGGCGGACACCGTTGTCGTAGAGAACCAGGTCGGCGGGCTGGAGCGCGTCGATGTATTTGCCCTTGGAATCGGTGACGGTAGTGGGCGCGATCACCAACGTGGCGGTGCTTTTGAACTGCGCGCCGGCCACGGCCGCGGCGAGGAGAACGAGGGCGAAAGCGCGCATGAGAGAGAGCTGCTGCATGTTCGGGGCCGAAAGAAGATTGACAGACGGACCCAAAGGGTACTCCGTCTGTCCCACTTTGCTTCGCATCAGTCCGCGGTCTTGATGGCTTCCACCGTCTTGGCCAGCTTGCGCCGCTTCTTGGCCCACTCCGGCTTGTTTTCCTGACGCCCGCGGCCGATCGCGAGCGCGTCCACGGGGACCGCCTGCGTGATCACGGAACCGGCCGCCACGTAGGCGCCCGCGCCGATTTCGAGCGGCGCCACCAGCGTCGAATTGCTGCCGATGAATGCCCCTTCCCCGATCTGCGTGGGGTGCTTTTTGTGGCCGTCGTAGTTGCAGGTGATGGTGCCGGCGCCGATGTTTACCTCGGCCCCGATGTCGGAATCGCCGAGATAAGCCAGGTGGCCGGCTTTGGCGCCGGCGCGCATACGGGTCTTCTTCAGCTCGACGAAGTTGCCGATGTGCGCGCCGGCTTCGACGTGGTTATCCATGCGCAGTCGGGCATAGGGGCCGGCGTGCACGCCATGTTCCAGCACGGACTTGTTGACCAGGGTAAAGGCGCCGATCTCGACGGCATCGGCGAGCGTGGAATCCTGAACGATGGAGCAGGCGCCGATGCGGCAGGTCTCGCCGATGCTGGTGTTCCCGAGAATCTGCGCGAACGGCTCGACGATGGTATCCATGCCGATTTCGACGGCGGAATCGATGGTAATGGTTTCCGGTTTGATCAACGTGACGCCGGCCGCCATCACGGCGCCGCGCTTGCGTTCGCGGAAGATGGCATCCACCTGGGCGAGCTGCGCGCGGTCGTTGATGCCGAGGGCTTCGCCGGCGTCGTCGATACGCATGGCCTCGACGGTGTGGCCGGCGCGGGTCAGGATGGCCGGCATGTCGGTGAGGTAGTATTCGCGTGCGGGGTTGTTGGGCTGGATCTCCGCAACGTGCTTCCAGAAGAGGTCTGCGCGGAAGCAGTAGATGCCCATGTTGGCCTCGCGGATGGCGAGTTGTTCGGGTGTGCCGGCCTTCTGCTCCACCACGTCGAGCACAGCCCCGCGGGGATCGCGGATCACGCGGCCGTAGCCCGTGGGGTCGTCCATCAGGGCGCTCATCAGCACGCCGGCGGCGCTGCCTTCGGTCGCCTGCGCGATGAGGCGGCGCAGCGTGGCGGTGCGCAATAACGGACAATCGCCGTAAAGGACCATCAGGTAGCCATCCAGGTGCGCCATGGAATCGCGGCCGATGCCGACGGCGTGGCCGGTGCCCTTTTGTTCGGTCTGTTCAATGAAGCCGATGCCGGCGCCGGCGACGGATTGGCGCACCTCAGCGGCCTGGTGCCCGACGACGGCGAAGATCCGCTCCGGCGGGGCCAGAGCGAGTGCGGTATCGAGGACGTGCTGGAGAAGGGTCTTTCCACCAGCCTGGTGCAGCACCTTGGCCTGACGGCTCTTCATGCGGGTGCCGAGTCCGGCGGCGAGGATGACGATGGTTACGGGCTTGGGCATCACTACTATTATGCGTTCTTGCGGCGGCGGCCTTCCTGTGCCAGTTTGACCACCACGGCGGCGGTGGCGGCGGAGTCGTGGCGGATTTTATCGGTATAGCTGGAAAGGTTGGCGGACACGACCTTCAGACCCATCTTCAGGAGGGCGTCGATATCGTTCTCCACCGGGAGGGCGGCTTGCCGGGCGTAGCGTTTTTTGAGGGCGCTGGTGATGGAGCGGACGTTGACAACGGCGTAGTCCAGGAACTTGCCGCCGGCGTGGCGGTGGACGGCGCGCACGTGATCGCTGGCGCGGAATTCGTCGGTTTCGCCGGGCTGCCACATGAGGTTGACGAAGTAGCACTTGAGGGCGGGCGAGGAACGGATGGCGGCGGCGATGCCGTCCACCAGCAGATTGGGGACGATGCTGGTGAACAGGGAGCCGGGGCCCAGCGTGATGACGTCGGCCTCGGCGATGGCGGTGAGCGCGGCGGGCATGGGGCGGACCTTGCGCGGCCGCAGCCGAATGGACTGGATGCGGTGCTTGCTGCGGCTGATTTGGGTTTCGCCGACGATGACGGCGCCGTTGGCGAGCGTGGCTTCCAGCGACACGTTGGCCGTGGTGCTGGGGTAGATGCGGCCGGCGATTTTGAGGACTTCCGATGAGGCCTTCACGGCGTCGGGGAAATCGCCCAGAATCTGGGTGAGGGCCATGAGGAAGAGGTTGCCGAAGCTGTGGCCCTTCAGCCCGCGGCCGGATTGGAAACGGTATTGGAAGAGGCGCGAGAGCAGGGCGGAGTCTTCGCTGAGGGCCACCATGCAGTTGCGGATGTCGCCCGGCGGGAGCACGTCGAACTCGCGGCGCAGGCGTCCGGAGCTGCCGCCGTCGTCGGTCACGGTGACGATGGCGGTGATGTCCACGGAAGGCGCCGAGGGGATAGTGGGCCGGACGTAGTGCTTCAACCCTTGCAGGACACTGGAGAGTCCATTGCCTCCGCCGATGGAGACTACGCGGAGGGGAGAGTGGTCTGCCATGCGAGGGGCTCAGTACACCGTTTCACAAATGCGCTCTCGTAATTCGAGAAACCGCTCCCTTACGGTCGCGGCTCCGATCAGAGCCGGGCCCAGGGGGCACCCCGTCGGCAAGCGGTTCTTCGAGACGTTGGTGAGCTTCGGAAACGGCATATTTAGGCGGCAGAAGAGCCCAGCGCTACCACGCATTCTTTTCCGGATAGAGCAGCGATCGAAAAGGGGCCTGGTTGGCCAGCGGAGCGAAGTCCGCATCCTGGCGGGCAAGCAAACGGTTGCGTGGTTCCAGTTCAATGGCGCGGCGGAGGTTCTCATGGGCGGTGGCCAGGTCGCCGGAGAGCGCCTGGGCGAGCGCCAGGGCGTAGTGAATGTAGTCGGAACCGGGGGCGATGGCCAGTGCCTTCTCCAGGTGGATGCGGGCTTCGGCGACGTTGCGCGCGTTGATCAAGGCGACGCCGTAGTTATAGCATTCCTCGGCGGTGCCGAAACTGACCGTGGTCTGCTGGAGGCGCCGGTCGCACATGGCGATGTGCAGTTGGGCGCGCTGGGCGACGTCGCGTTCGGCTCCGGTGGCGGCCTGCTGGAACAGAACGCGCGCCTCGGTGAACTGGCGCGCGTGGAACACCTTCATGGCGGCTTCGAACGCGGCCAACTGCGGGAGCGCGCTGGCGGCACGGGCCGCTCCCGCCTTGCCGGCGGAGTCGGAATGTTTCGCGTTTCGGTTTGCCGGGGGTTTTGTCATGCGCCTGTCCGCCATAAGAACGCAGCACGGTTATATCAGACCGCGCCACAGAGATGCAACCGGGTGCGGTTGGCTATCCGAGTCCGGCCTCCCTGAGAAATTTGGCGGACTCTTCCGGCGGAGTCGGGTTGATGTAAAAGCCGGTGGCCCATTCGAAGCCGGCGACCTTGGTGAGTTTCGGAATAATCTCGATGTGCCAGTGATAGTAAGCCAGCGTCCCTTCCTGGACCGGCGTGCTGTGCACGATGAAATTGTAGGCGGGCCGTTCCAGCACCTTTTCGAGCTTGCGAATCGTGGTGCCGAGTACCCAGGCCAGGTTGGCCAGGGTGGGCGCATCGGCATCTTCGAAGTGGGATTGGTGGACCTTCGGCAGAATCCAGGTTTCAAAGGGGAAGCGCGGCGCGTAGGGAGCGAGCACGGTGAAGCGGTCGGTCTCGCTGATCAGCCGCACGCCGGCGGTGGTCTCGTAGCGGACGATGTCGCAGAAGATGCAGCGCTCCTTGAGATCGTGAAAAAGTCTGGCGGCGTCCACCTCCTCCTTGACTCGCTTGGGGATGACGGGGAGCGCGATCAACTGGGAGTGGGGATGCTCGAGCGAGGCGCCCGCGGCATCGCCGTGGTTCTTGAAGAGGATGATGTAGCGGAAGCGGCGGTCCTTCTTGAGATCGGTGACGCGCTCTTTGAACGCCCAGAGGACCTCTTCGATGAGCTTTTCGGGCATCCCGCCGAGGGTCTTGTCGTGGTCCGGGCCTTCGATGATCACCTCGTGGGCGCCAATGCCGTTCATCTTGTCGTACATGCCCTCGCCCTGGCGGTTCAACTCGCCTTCGATACCGAGGACGGGGAATTTATTGGGCACGACGCGGACCCGCCACCCGGGCTGGTCGCGGTTCCCGGAAGTGCGGTAGGCCAGCACCTCGGGTGGCGTCTTGTTCTCATTCCCGTAACAGAAAGGGCAGATGGCGGACGCGGGAGGCTCCGGGACCCGCCGGACAAAATCGCTGGGGCGTTTGGCGCGATCCGTGGCGATAATCACCCATCGCCCTGTGATGGGGTCCTTACGCAGTTCAGGCAAGTACGGGGATTCCTCCGGTTTGGCGAGCAGCGGTCGGCAACACTCGATTATATCGTGGTGGGAACAGGAGGTTGGGAGCGCTCGGATCGACAAGTCGGAGGCTTATCCCACTGGGCCGCGCTAAGCCACCACCTTCAACGCCCGCAGGGTTGAATCCTGACGGCCCATTTCCATCAGGGTTTCCAGCGTCAGATCCACTCGCTCCAGGCAGGCTTCGACGCGTCCGAAGGAAGGGAGATCCTCATCCAGGCCGGACCAGAACTCCGCCAGGTACGCCAGCGAGGCGAGCTTGGAGGCGGACCGCTCGGGCTGGTGATGGAAGCGCACGGCTTCCATGAACTCGTCCGGGAAGCGCCACTCCGCGATCAGTCCGGCGCCGATCTCGCCGTGATCGCGCCCCAGCAACAGGCGCTCGACGTAGGCCGGCGGGCAGCCGCCCTCCACCAGGTTGCGAAGCGTGTCCATGGTCTCCCGCGGCAGGAACTGCACCGCCACGGCGCCAATGTCGTGCACCAGGCCGAGCACCAGGCCCTCTTCGGAACTCAGCAAACCCGTGTGGCCGGCCAGGGCCGAGCAGAACGGGGCCGCGCTCAGCGAATGGCTCCAGATGCGGCTCAGCCCGGCGGACGCAAACAGCGGGCGCATCGCGGCCGCCAGCATCACCTTTCGGGCCGCGATCACGCCGACGGAGGCGATGGCGCGGCCCACGGTGGACACCCGGTGCGCGCGGCCGTGCAGGGCGGAGTTGGCCACGCCCACCAGGTTGCCGGCCAGGACCGGATCGCGCAGGGCGATGGCTTCCAGGTCGCGGATCTCGTACTCGCGCTCCGCCCGCAGGGCGCGGAAGACGAGGCAGGCCGCTCCGGCTTCCACGGGCAGTCTGAGTCCGCCGGGAAGCTCGCGGCAGCGCATCGCCCGCAGGTGCTCCACCAGGGCGGGGTCAAATCCCTCGAAGGCCGCAAAGCTCTGGATCTCCTGGAGGATGGTTTCGACCTCTTTGTATTCGAACTCCAGCGCCTCGAACTGCTCGTCTACAAGATTACAGATCTGGACGATATCGGCAATTCTACGAGCGTCGTCGCCGCCCACCACCTGCCAGGCGAGCCGGCCCAACCCGGACCAATGGCGGGGAGACTCCAGCGCATGATGCATCAGGGCAGCTTGTGCGAGCGGTTCGGCCGCGACCCCCGCACGGCGGCCGAGTTCGACGGCCAGCGCCGCGGTTCGTGTGCAATGCGCCTGTTCGTCGGAATGGTCGGGACTCATCAGATCACTACTATTTGGCGCCATGAGGGGCTCCGCGGCAAGGTTCAAAATGCGATCTAAGGCTTTCTTTTTTGCACTTTAAGGGGGGGCAGGCTGGCGGGCATGGCGACGTCCGAGCTTCGCTCGGATGCACCAGGCGGAGCCGGCGGAGCCTTATGCCACCGGCCGTGCTAGTGTAAATCAGAGGTTGTGGCGGATGCGGGCGATCGGGATCGTGTTGCTCATCCCGTGGATGGCGGCGGGGCAAGCAGGGCTGGCAGAGAATGCGGCGCTTGTGCGCGGAGTGCTGCTGGAGTGCGATGCGCGCGCGCCCGGCGAGTTGAGCATCCGCTCGGCCGACAACCGCGTACTGCGCTATCGGTTCGACGGCAAGACTTACGCGGAGCGCGAAGAGCGCCTGATCGAGCCAGGGCGGCTGGCAGCGGGCGAAATGGTGGAAGTGCTCTCCGAGGCCATCGCCGGATACCCGCTGCGCTACGCACGAACCATCCACGTCATCCAGCCCGTGCCGCCGCCGCGGCCCCAAACGCTGGGCAGGCTGCGCGCCTACGATCCCAAAACGGAACCGGTGGTTAGGACGGGAAATATCACGTATGCCGGAGTGGTGTTCCGCTTGAACAGCCAGCGGGTAGTGCTGCACACGCGCGAGGCGGGCGACCTGAGCATCCTGCTGCGCAAGGACACGCGTTACCTGGCCGACGGGCAACTGGTGGACGCCGGCTCGCTGAAGCCCAACATGCGGG
>JADGNS010000626.1 GCA_017883355.1 Candidatus Solibacter sp. | reverse complement strand
GCCAGACAGCCTCCACCACTACCAGCGGCGCATCCGGCGGCAGCCCGCGGAATACTTCCATGCCGTACTTCTGGCTATCGATGAATCCATGCCGCTTGATGGGGTCGCAGGCATGCCCGCGGCGTACTTCACGGCCTTCGCGGCGGATGGCGTTCATGACGGTCTCTTCGACCTGGGCCTGCGCGGGCCAGCACATCTGGTTGGCGGAGAGCCGCAGGTCCCCACTCGCAATCACAATTACAGTGTCCGGCATGATTCACATTGTGACATGCGCGAAGCCGCGCCGTCCAGGCCTGAAACGGGCGTTCCCCCATATTTTAGCGATAAATGGTGGGGCATGCTTTCGCTTGCCAATCCGAGCAAAACCCGGACGTGCTTCCTTTTCAGCCGGCTCGTCCGCCCGCGAGTACCGTCACCCGGGCGAACCCTTCTTCCGCGGAGGGCGGCGTCAGCTTGGCCGCCATTTTGGCCAGCGCCTCGCCCGGCACTACGCGAGACCTCGATGCATTCCGATCCAGGCAGGTGTCGAGCGGCACATCGAAGAATACGGCTTCCACGTCGCATCCCCAGGCTCGGCCGATCTCCAGATACGGCCGCCTCTCCTCCGGCGTGAGATTGGTGGCATCGATGTACGTCACGGGACGGCCGATCGCCAGGCGCTGCCCCAGCAGATAGCGCAGCGTCTCGAACACCCGCACGTGGATGGTCTGGTCGGTCTCATCGTCGGCCAGCAGTTTGCGGATGCCGTCCGACGAGAGCCCGCGAACGCCCATGTTCTCCAGGTAGGTGGACTTGCCCGAGCCCGGAAGTCCCACCAGCACCACGATCCGCATCACAAATCAGCATAGCGAACTGGAGCCCTCACCCGCCCTCCCGGTTCCAGTACTTACCGGGGTTGTCTGCCCGCCACTTGCCGCGTATCCTCTTCCCATGCGTGCCACCACCCTGATCCTCGCGGTTCTGGCCCCCGCGTTGTGTGCCGGTGGAGATGCAGGCACGTTCCGCACCGCCACGTCCCTGGTGCTGGTCAACGTTTCGGTCCTCGATCCGCGGGACCGGCCGGTCACCGGGCTGTCGCAAGACCAGTTCCACGTCCTCGACAACGGCCGCGAGCAGCCCATCCGCTCCTTCGCCCACGAAGACGCGCCGGTTTCCCTCGCCGTGATCCTCGACGCCAGCGGCAGCATGACCGGCAAATGGAGCCGGGCGCGCAACATGCTGACCAGTTTCTGTGAAAACCTGGCCCCCGGCGACGAGTTATTTCTGGTCACCGTGGAGCGCCGCCCCAGGTTGGCGACCGACTACACCAGCGATTGCGCCGAAATGCAGAACGGACTGCTGCTCACGCAACCGCACGGCCCCACCGCGCTGCTCGACGCCATTCCATTCGCCGTGCAGCATCTGCGCCATGCCCGCCACGCCCGCCACGCCATCCTCCTTATTTCCGATGGCGGCGAAAACTCCAGCCGCACCCGCCTCGACGCCATCCGCAGCCTGGCACGAGAGGCCAACGCGCAAATCTACTCGGCCACCCTGGGGCTCGAAGCCAATTTCGCACGCTCGTCGTGGCCCGGCGAAACCCAGGGCCCCGAACTGTTGAGCGAGATCGCGGAATTCACCGGTGGGCGCGCCTTCGCCATCGACGACCGCCACCTCATCGCCGACGCCGCCGCCTCCATGGCCCGCGAAATTCACGATCAATACGTCATCGGGTACCAGCCACCCGAGGCCGGCGACGATGGAAAGTACCACCGCATCACCGTCAAAGTGCATCGCCAACCGTCCCAGCCCCGCCTCTCCCTCTTTCATCGCAGCGGCTACCGCACGGCACAGTAGTTCCGCCTTCTCCGCTTCCTCCGCGCTCTCTCTGCCATGATTTCTCTGCGTCTTCCTCTGCGGCTTCTGCGTCTCCGCGTTGAGATCGCATCCCTCGAACTCCCAGCGGTCCCGAAGACAGTTCCCGAACCTGCTACCTTATTCAGGATGCCCCGCCCCGCCGAAGCCTTGACCACAAACCAGATCCGGGGCTTCTGGGCCGCCTGGGCCGGTTGGGCGCTCGATGGCATGGACTCCTTTATCTACGCCCTGGTCCTGGTACCGGCGCTGCGCGACCTCCTGCCGCGCTCCGGCCTGTCCGCCGATCAGGCCAATATCGGCTTCTACGGCGGCGTGCTCTTCGCCGTCTTCCTCGTTGGATGGGGCTTCGCATTCCTATGGGGACCGCTGGCCGATCGCTTCGGCCGCGTCCGCACGCTCGTCCTCACCATCCTCTGCTACTCGCTCTTCACCTTTCTGGGATGCGCCGCCATGACGGTCTGGCAGCTCGCCGCCTTCCGCTTCCTGGCCGGCGCGGGAATCGGCGGCGAGTGGACCATCGGCGGCGTCTTCGTCGCTGAGGAGTGGCCCGAATCGCGCCGCCGCCAGGGCGCCGCCTGGATGCACACCGGCTACTACTTCGGCACCTTTCTCGCCGCCATCGTCAACTACACCGTGGGCGCCCATTACGGTTGGCGCGCCGTGTTCGCCGTGGGCGGCGCGCCCGCGCTCCTCGTGGCCTTCATCCGGTACGGCGTCCGCGAATCGGCGCGTTGGGAGCGCCGCGTGGCCACTCTCGAGCGCCGCTGGACCGCGCGCGATGCTTTCTTCGCCCTCTTCTCCGCCGAGTACCGCCGCCGCACCATCACCAACGCGGCGCTGCTCTTCATCTCCATGGTCGGGCTCTGGGCCGGGTCGGCCTACGTGCCTTCGTCCATCACCTACCTCGCCACCCACCAGGGCTTCACCGCCCCGCAGGCCGCGCGACTCGCCTCCTGGGCCATCATGCTGCTCTCCGCCGGCACCATCCTGGGATGCCTCCTGGTCCCCACCCTGGCCGCCCGCATCGGACGCCGCGGCACACTCGCCTTCTTCTTCGTCCTGATGTTCGTCTGTATCGCCCTCGGCTTCGGCTACGTCTTCTACCTCCCCCACGACGCGCTGCCCTGGTTCATGACGTGCCTCTTTTTCCTCGGCATCGGCGGCGCCAATTTCGCGGTCTACACGCTCTGGTTGCCCGAACAGTACCGCACCGAATGCCGCGGCAGCGCTTTCGCCTTCGCCACCTCGTTCGGCCGCTTCCTGGCTGCCGGCATCACCTTCCTGGTGGGCGCCGGCGTCGCCCGCATGCACACCATCGGCACCCCGGTGGCGCTCACTTCCATCGCCTTCCTGGTGGGGCTCGCGCTCCTCCCCCTGGCGGAAGAAACCCAAGGCAAGGAGTTGCCCGCGTGAACCTCACCCATCTCTTCGACCTCTCCCTCATCGGCCGCCGCGATACCGTGGCGCTCGAATTCGCCGATTCTGAATTCGAGCGCCGCGAATTCACCTTCGGCGAAATCGACGCGCGCAGCAATCGCCTCGCCCACCTTCTCACCCATCGCGGACTCAAGCCCGGCGACCGCCTCTGCGTCTACCTGGCCAATTGCCTGGAGATGATCGATCTCTACCTCGCCTGCGTCAAGCTCGGCGTCATCTTCGTCCCCATCAACATCCTCTACCGCGATCGCGAGCGGTCGCACATCCTCCAGGATGCCGATCCCGCCGCCGTCGTCGCCAACGTCGCCGCCAACGCCGGCGCCGCCGAGCCCTTTTCGTCGCCCGTCCCCATCTGGACGCCCGCCGAACTCACTGCGCAAGCCGCCGCCATGCCCCCTCACCGCCCCGCCATCCCGCTCGATGGCGACACCCCCGCCGGCATCATCTACACCTCCGGCACCACCGGCGCGTCCAAAGGCGCGGTCCTCACCCACAATAACTTCGCCGCCAACGCCATCACCCTGCTCGCCTGCTGGCAGATCACGTCGGCCGACCGTTTCCTGCTCGCCTTGCCCCTGTTTCACGTCCACGCGCTCGGCAACGGATTGCACTGTTGGCTGGCCAGCGGCTGCCGCATGCGCCTGCTGGAACGCTTCGAGCACTCCAAAGCCGCCGCCACCTTCCTCGATTTCCGCCCCACCCTCTTCTTCGGCGTGCCCACCATCTACGTGCGCCTCCTCGAGATCCCCGCCGACGCCGCGCGCGAGATCGGCGCCGCCATGCGCCTTTTCGTCTCCGGCTCTGCGCCTTTGCCCGCGCAAGTCATGGAAGAGTTCCGCGCGCGCTTCGGACACACCATCCTGGAGCGCTACGGCATGAGCGAGAGCC
>JADGNS010000625.1 GCA_017883355.1 Candidatus Solibacter sp. | reverse complement strand
TCGCCCGATGGCGCTTCGGTCACCAGCTCACGAGCGGCCGCGCCGTAAAACAGGCTGCCCGTGACTTCCAGGGTTCCGCGCAACAGAAACAGCAGCGGGTTGACGAGAAAAAACCACCAGAGAAGCAGCGAGGAGATGAGCAGGGTCGAGCCGCGCAGCAGAAACCGCGTCTGAGGTTTATCGGCCAGCATCCAGAACAGCTCCGGCCCGGAAGACACGATTCACCCAGAGCCAGAAAACCACCATGGTGTCCAGGACGAGCAGCGTCTCCCAGAGGTACCCGTGGGCGAAATCGAACCAGGTCAGGCTGTATTGACCGATGTAGTACAGGCTGACAAAGCGCACGATGTTGAGGATCTGGATGATGAGGCTGCCGGCCAGCAGGCCGAGCGCCTTTTGTTTGGGCGGCGCGGGAAAGGCGAGGACCGCGGACCATAGCAGAATGGTGACGTTCACGGCGTTACAGCCGTCGCGCATTTCGACGGCGAATCCGGCGCCCGGATCGCGCAGGATGGCGCCCTGTACCAGGGCCTTTCCCCGGCAGATATGAATCAGCCCGCCAGCGACCTTCACCAGGGCACGAGAGAATTGCTGATCGAGCTTCTGGGCAGGCGGCGTCATCAGCACGCCGGTGGCGAAGAGGAAACAGGCCGCGAAAATAGCTGCAAACCGTCCGGGCCGGATGGAAGCGGCGCCGGCCGGGACCGCCCCGGCGGAGGTCCTCGACGGCGGGTTGGAGGAGTTCAAACCAGGCACTCCGCGCGATCGCAGTGAGCGGCGCAGGTGCACCTCCCGGATCGGGGGTCAACCGACGCGGGACACACCAAGGACTTCGTTTGTAACCTTCCCGGCATTTGGGTACTTCGAACCCTAGATCTTAACATAGCAGTGGGGAATATCTCCGATTTTGCCTGCACTCAGCCGGTAGTGGCAGGGTTCATGACTGCCTGGATGGCATCGGCGAGGCTGGTCACCAGATTATCGGGGCGCGGCGTCTGAAATCGCTCCATGGCGCGCTCGGTTTCCCCGGGGAAACCCCACACTCCGACGACGATGCGGATTCCGGGAAAACGCGCGCGGAGCTGCTGGCTGAGCGTCCTGGCGTGGGAGAACGCGAATGGCGGCAGTGCGGAAATACAGAAGATATCGTCCTTGCCCGGTTGTACGAACGCCAACTGCTGCAAGCCGGGGTCGGGGGTGAAGGTGATCACGATACACCCGGATTTCTCCAGCAGGAGGGCCAGCATGGCGGCGGAGACCTCATCGGCCTCATCGCTGGCGGCGAGGCAGAGGACGCGTCCGGCTGGCGGAGGCGGGGCATCGGCGGCGGCTTCAACCTCGGTAAAACCGGACTTCGCCGCCCTTTCGGCGAACTCCGTCAACATCTCCTTGATACTCAGGAAGAGGAATTCCTCGCGATCGGGGTCCAGCGCACCCTTATGCCTGTCGTGTTCCGCCAGGGTAAGTGCCGGGATGACTACCGAATCGCAGAGTTGGAGCAGAGAATGATCGGTCAGGTAGCGGTCAATGACGGTTCTGGCTTCCTGGTCGTCCATGGCCAGGAGGCGCTGGTAAAACCGTGCCTCTTCCGCCAGGGCGGGTTCATCGCCCAGCAGGATATGCAGGAACCAGAACTGAGGGACGTAGCGGCCCAAGACCACCACGCAGACGGTGAGCGGAGTGGAGAGAATCAGGCCCGCCGGTCCCCAAAGGACCGTCCAGAACAAGGTGGTTAAAAGGAGGGCGAGGGACGAGACTCCGGTATGTGCGCCATAAAGCCGGGGTTCCACCCAATTGCCGGTGACGAGTTCGAGGGTTGCGAACATCAGGAACACGAGTAGCGGATGCATCCAATTGTCGAACACGGCGAGGGAGAGCAGGAGGGGCATGGCGGCGGCGACCACCGATCCGACGTAGGGCACGAGGCGCAGAATTGCGGCGACCGCGCCCCACAGGACGGCATAGGGAACGCCGATCAGGAACAGGCCGGTACCGCACAGAACACCGAAGACGGCATTGACCAGGAGTTGCAGTTGCAGATACCGGCTCACCCGGTGGGCGGCGTCATCCAGGGCCAGCGTCATGACGTTGAGCTGGCCGACTCCCACAATGCGGAAGAGGCGATCCCGCAAGTCTTTGTGGCCGACCATCAGGAACAGACTGAAGATCAGCACCATGCCGAAGATTCCCAGGGGTCGAAGGAAGGGCTGGACCATCTCGCGCACGTAGCGTAATTCGTTGGCGGGCGCTTCCACGACCTGGACGGGGAGGGGATGGCTGGCGGCGGGCGGGGCGACGCGCCGTCCGGCACGATCGGTGGCCGGCGGGGGCACGACGGGCGCCGGCGGGTTGGAGAGCTCCTTGCCCAGTTGCTTGACGCTGGCGGCGGCCCGTCCAACGGCTCCTGTGTTGGGAGCGCGGATCGCCTCCAGTTTCTTGTGGATGTTCTCCTGGTATTCGGGGAGCTGGTTGGCCACGTCCACCAGGTCATTGAAGATCACCCATCCGATGGCGCCCGCGCCGGCCATCGAAAGCAGCATCACCACGAGCGCGGCGGGGACGCGTCCCAGGCGCAATTTCTCGAGCCAGGCGACGGCCGGCGTCAGAATCAGCGAGAGGGTGACGGCAAACGCGAGCGGGATGAGGAGTTCGCTGGCCAGGTACAGCACGGCAACCACGGCGACCAGAATGCCGATGTTCCGGACGCCGGAAGAGACGGGCGATTTGGAGCGTCTGGTCATTTGAGAAGGACCAGGTGCGACTTGGAGCCGTATCGGTTGGTGTAGGCCCGGGTGAATTCCGCGCCGAAGAGAAAGACCTGGGCCGAGTAGTACACCCACACCAGGAGGATGACGAGGGAGCCGGCGGCTCCATAGGTATCGGTGAAGCCGGCGCCGCCGAGATAGAGTCCCAGGAGAACCTTGCCCGCCATGAACATGGCGGAGGTGAATATGGCGCCGATAGCCACATCGCCCCACTTCAGCCAGACGTTGGGCATGAGCTTGAAGATGAGGGCGAAGAGCACGGCGAAGGCGACGAGGGAGACCAGCCATCCGGTGGCGGGGCTGAAATAGCGGGGCGGATTGGCGGCCGGGTTGAGGTACTTGTACACGGCGGACACCCAGAGATTGAGGACAAGCGACGCCAGCAGGTAGAGGCCGGCGCAGAGCACGATGGCGAGCGACAGCAGGCGGTCCCGGATCACGTTGTAGGCGCTGCGGGCATGGCTCCAGGTGGGATCGTCGGGGATCTGCCAGACGGTGTTGAGGTCGTCGCGGAGCTCGTTGACCGCGGCGGTGGCGCCGAAGAACAGGGTGAACAGCCCAAGCACCGTGGCGGCGATGCCATGCGCGGAGCGGTGGGCGCCTCCCACGATGATCTGAATCAGCTTGGCGGCTTCGGGGCCTACCATCTGCTGAATCTGCCAGACCAGGCCCCCCTCCGCGGTCTGGGCGTTGAATGCAAAACCGGCAATGGCGAGCACAATCACAAGGGTGGGGGCGAGCGAGAGGGCCATGTAGTAGGCCAGCGCCGCGCCCATCCGCGGGGCACGATCGTTATACCAGCATTGAACGGTGACGCGCAGGAGCGGCCCAACTTCTCGGAGGGGGATGGAAGCCATGGCGTCGGGTGACTACAGACACAATGATAGAAGCCGGTAGAAGGGATGTCTGTTCCCTTGAGCACAATGGGGGCGCCGGCTACTTGGCGCGATCGGGTTCCGTGTGGCCGGTACCCGCGCACCCCGGACACAGGCCCGTGCCTCCGCAATTGGTGCACTGGCCGCCATTCCCGGTGCCCTTGCACATGGTGCACTGGCCCGACGCACCGCACACATCGCACTTCACTTGATGTTCCGTCACGATGCCTTATATAGCACGGAACCGGGTGCATCCAGCGGGCTGAATCGCACGGATCGGCGGAGGGAATGTCCGCGCGAGGCCGTCAGGAGTTGGATCGAAGGGGTCAACGGCCCGTTGCACAAGGCGTCTACAAGGCGTCTACAAGGCGTCTTCGTGAGCGTGTGGTCCCACCACCTCGTGCCGGCACTCATTAACCAACTTGCCAAATTCAACCAACCAGGTTAACGTAGTCCCATGGAGAAGCGAACGCCGCACTGTAAGCTGGCGGTCGGAAAACCGGGGACAGACGGAACGTTTTCCTGAGATTATCCAGCCCTCATTCCGACTCTTCTTAT
>JADGNS010000624.1 GCA_017883355.1 Candidatus Solibacter sp. | reverse complement strand
ATGAACTGCTGGCGCGCACGCTGGCGGCCGGCGGCGACAGTTATTCGATCAGCACGGCGCATCTCCGCTATGGGCGGGTTTACGATCTGCTGACGCATCCGCGCATCGTGGCCTGCGTTACGGACCTGCTGGGCGAAAACGCGATCGCGTGGGGGTCGCATTTCTTCTGCAAGATGCCCGGCGACGGCAAACGTGTTTCGTGGCATCAGGACGCGAGCTACTGGCCGCTGACGCCGTCCAAGGCCGTCACCGCGTGGCTGGCGATTGACGATGCCGATGTGGAGAACGCTTGTATGCGGTACATTCCCGGAACGCACGTGCTGGGTCATCTGACGTACTCGCTGAGTGAGAACGACGAAGCCAACCTGTTGAACCAGACCGTGGCCGGGGTGGAGAAGCTCGGCGAGCCGGTGGCGGTGGAATTGAAAGCGGGAGAGATTTCGATTCACAGCGATCTGCTGCTGCACGGGTCGGAAGCCAATCAATCGGCACGGCGGCGCTGCGGGCTGACGCTGCGCTATTGTCCGGCGGATGTGAGGGCGCGCCTGGGGTGGAACGCCAAGGGCGTGATCGTGAGCGGTCGCGATGAAGCGGGCCATTGGGGCAATGCGGCGCGTCCGGAGACGGAGTGACCGCGCTACGGCTGGATGGTGAGCAGGAGAGCGGACTGGGTGAGCAGGCCGCGCAGTTCGGCGACGACGGGTTGGTCGCCCGCGGCGAGTTGCGGAACCACCACGTTGAACTGGTAGACGCCGGGGGAGATCAGGCCGGCGAACGCGACGGCGGCGTCGAGCCCGCCGATGCGTACGCGGAGATCCTCCGGGGCGAGGGATAGCGGGACAGTCACCAGGGACGTAGCTGAGATCGGGGGCTGGGTAGCGCCGAAGCCGGTGCCGTATAGAACGATGGTTTCACCCACTCTGGCGGCGGTGCCGGGGAAGCCCTGTTGGATCAGGGCCGGTCCGGCGACCAAGCTTCCATCGACGTGAGTAGCGGCGGCATAGTTGGCGTTGGCGGCGCGCAGTTGGAAGAGCGCGGGAGCGGCGGTCTGCTGCAGCACGAGCACGCTGTCGCTAGTGCCCAGCGCGTTTTTCACCTGGACCGGTGCCAGTCCGGTGGCGGTGTCGTCGGGCGCCAGCACGTTGATCTGGAGCGGGCTGATGAAGGCGACGGCGGCGGGCTTTCCGTTGATGGTGACGCTGACGCCATCGAGCGCGGTGGGCAGGCGGCCGTTCAGGAAATCGCTGTCCTTCCAGGCGCGGGTAGTGGCGGACAGGGAAGTGCCGAAGAGGGAGACCCAGGTGCCGGGGGCGATCGCGTTGCCGAGGCCGGCGGCGTTGACCACTCCGCCGGCTGAGATGGTGGGCTTGGTTACCGGCACCGGCGCCGTAATGGTGAACGTCACGGGGATGTTGATCGAAGCGCCAGGGGCGCCGCTGACGGCCAGCGTGAGGACGCCATTGTACACGGCCGCGGCAAGATCCTTGGCGGTGACGGCGACGGTGAGCGTTTGTGGCGTAAGAGCGGCGGCCGGGGTGACGGTGAGCCATTTGCCATTCGGCGGGGCGGACACAGTCGCCTGAAAGATCTTGTTCGCGCCCGCGATCGTAATCCTGAGGGATTGGCCGGGCGGGTCCGGCCCGCCGACGAGCGCGGAAAACGCGAGCGAGGATGGAGCGAACTGCAGTTGGCTGTTATCCGTGATCACCTGGAGCGTGACCGGGATGGTCAAGGCCGTGACGCCGCCCGTGGTCACCGTGACGCGTCCGGTGTAAGTGCCGGGCCCTAGACCGGTGACCGAGTAGCTGACGGTGACGGCCGTGGGAGTGGTGGAGCCCTGCGCGGCCACACTGAACCAGGGGCCGCCCGAATCGGTGACCGACTGGACGGCGATGGCGACGGCGGCGCCTCCGGCGGCGGTTATCTGCAAGGTGTCCGCGGCGGGAGGAAAGGTGCCGGTGTGGTAGGTGGTAGTGAGCTGAGGGCGATCCACGGCGAGGGCGGTGGTCGTGGGGGGGATGGCACCCTGGACGGAGATGGTGAGAATTTTGACCGCGTCTTCGCGGCAGTCAACGGGTTGGAATGGGCTGGTGCGAACGTGAGTCCAGGTCAGGTGGACGGTGAAAGTGAAGTTACCTGTCGCGGAGGCGGCGCCCTGAATGAACCACTGCTCGGTGGACGCGGGAGAGGTGACGGAGAGTCCGGGCGGGAAAGTGCCGGAGTCAATCGTGCTGGTCGCAAAGCCGTTGGCCGTGCAGATGCCTCCGGTGGTGAGGATCTGCTGGTTGTACGGGACGCCCACGGAGGCCGGCTGGAAGGAATCGGTGACGATCTGCAGCGGTGTGCCGCTCTGCGCGTGCAGAAGCGAGGCGGCGGTGAAGAGGCCGGCAACGGCAAGGATTCCGCGAGTATACCTTGCGGTCATGACTTATCATAAACTGTTTCCGCGCTGTGTCCGCGTCTGCCAGGGGCGGAATGATACACTGGCGCCTCAGCGAATCACGTCGAGATCCTTTCCGTAGATCACCTCTCCCCCCCAATTGCGGCGGACCTCGCCGAGCACCTCGTCGTCGGTCTGCTCCATGGGCAGCAGGTGATACAGCACGAGTTTCTTCGGCCGCACTTGCGCGGCGACCCGGCCGACGTCCGGCGCGGACGTGTGATAGGCCGCGTGATATTTGCGCCAATCCGGGGTGCGGGCCTCCCAGCCTTTTTGCGAGTAGACCTCGTGCACCAGGATGTCGCATCCCTTGGCGGCGGCGATCAGCGCGTCGCTATAGGTGGTGTCGCCGGAGATCACGATCACCTTGTCCTTGGCTTCGAAGCGATAACCATACGCGTACTTCCAGGCGCCGTGAGGGACCGCGAACGCGACCACGCGCACTTGTCCGTCGCGGTAGATCTCGCCCGGGCGGACGTCGTGCGCGGCGACCGCGAAGCCGCGCGGCTCGCCGGGTTGCGTACTGTGCAGCCGGATGGCGAAATCCTGCCGGTACGCCTGGAGCAGGTGCGCGGTCATGGCGCGCAGTCCGGGCGGGCCGAAGACTTCGAGCGGTTCGCGCCGGCCGGCATTGGGCGGGGTGAGAATCAGGTCGGGATACCCCGCGGTGTGGTCGGAATGCAGGTGGGTGATAAACGCGCGGGTCAACTGGTCCATACGGATTCCGGCCTGCGCGGCGCGGCGAACCAGGCCGGGTCCGCAATCGACGATGTAGACGCGGTCGCCCGACACCACGGCGACGGCGGGACCCATGCGGTCGGGTTCCGGATTCGGCGTGCCGGTTCCCAACAGGATGACGCGCGTGTCCTGCCCCGAAGCCGCCGCCGATGCCGCCGCGCAGGTGAAAACGAAAATCAACCGTACAAGATGCACCAGGACATTGTAGATTGGAAACGATGCCCCATGTTCTGAGAATTACCGCGCTCGCATGCGCCGCCGTGCTGTCCGCCGCGGCCGCCGACAACCAGCTCACCGCCCAGGAGAAGGCCGCCGGATGGCGCCTGATGTTCGACGGCAAGACTTACGCCGGTTGGGAAGACCCCACGAAGAAGGCGCCGCCGGACAACGGGTTCACCATCGAGGACGGCTGCATCAAGTCGCTGCCGCACCAGACGCTCAACCAGGACCTCTTCACCGAGGCGCTCTATGGCGATTTCGAAATGGAGTTCGACTGGAAGATTTCTCCCGGCGGCAATAGCGGCGTGAAGTACCGCATACAGGAGCGCGTCATGCTGGTGGACGAAGTCCGCGGGCAGAAGTTCGAGGATCGGGTGAACGCGACGATGAAGAACCGGCGCAAGGACCGGCCGGCGAAGGGGCAGGAGTACGTCATCGGTTTCGAATACCAGGTGCTCGACAACGCGAAGAATCCCGATGCGCTGCGCGGCACCAACCATCAGGCGGGCGCGCTCTACGACATGCTCTCGCCGCTGAAAGATGCCACCAAGCCGGTGGGCGAGTTCAATCATTCGCGCCTGGTGGTCAAGGGCGATGCCATCGAGCACTGGCTGAATGGCGTGAAGGTGGTGGATGGCAGCCTGAACGATCCGGCGGTGGCCAAGGGCACGGGCGCGCGCTGGGGGACGGATTCGCAAGTGTACGAGTTGCTGGTCAAGCATCCGAAGAAGGAATGCCAGATCTCGATACAGAATCACGGCAGCGACGCGTGGTTCAAGAATCTCAAGATTCGCAAGCTGTA
>JADGNS010000623.1 GCA_017883355.1 Candidatus Solibacter sp. | reverse complement strand
GCAATTTTGCCTGCGGACACGCTTTCAGCGGGTCCAGCCGCCTGCAAGGCGGCCTGGTTTTTCGATTCTGTCCTACGCCAGCATCTTCGTAACCACGTTGCCGGCCACGTCGGTGAGGCGAAAATCGCGGCCCATGTGGTGGACCGTGAGGCGCGTGTGATCCCGGCCGAGGCAGTGCAGCATGGTCGCCTGTAGATCGTGCACGTGGACCTTGTCCTCGGTTATGTTCATGCAGAGTTCGTCCGTCTTGCCGACGACGGTGCCGCCCTTGATGCCGCCGCCGGCGAGGAAGAGGCTGTAGGCCAGCGGGTGATGGTCGCGGCCGGCGTTGTTGGCGTCGCGCGGATTGCGGATCTCGCACATCGGGGTGCGGCCGAATTCCCCGCCCCAGACCACCAGCGTGTCCTCCAGGAGGCCGCGCCGCTTCAGGTCCTGGATGAGCGCCGCGGTGGGCTTGTCGGCGACATCGCAATGCTTCTTGAGGTTGCGATTGAGATCGCTGTGATCGTCCCAACTGGCGTGGTTCAGCATGACGAAGCGCACGCCGCGCTCCACCATGCGGCGGGCCAGCAGGCAGTTGGTGGCGAACTGTTTGGTGGCGTCCTCATTCACCCCGTACAGGGCCAGCGTCTCCGGGCTCTCCTGGGAGAAATCGAGCAGCTCGGGCGCGGCCATCTGCATGCGGAAGCCGAGTTCGTAGCTGGAAATGCGCGAGGCGATCTCCATGTCGCCGGTTTGCGTGTAGTGCTCTTCGTTGAGATCCTTGAGCACGTCGAGGTTGGCGCGCTGCATCTCGCGGGTGACGCCCGGAGGGTTCGAGAGATAGAGCACCGGGTCGCCGGAACTGCGGAACGGCACGCCCTGATAGGTCGAGGGAAGATATCCGCTGGACCAGTTGGAACTTCCGCCGCTGGTGCCGACGCCACTAGAGAGCACGACGAATCCGGGGAGGTTCTGCGACTCGCTGCCGAGGCCGTAGAGCACCCACGCGCCCATGGTGGGGCGGCCCACCTGTATGCTGCCGCCGAAGAGCAGCAACTGGCCGGGATGGTGATTGAAGGCGTCGGTGTACATGGAACGCACCAGGCAGAGATCGTCGGCGCAGGACCCGATGTGAGGGATGAGGTCGGAGAACTCGGTGCCGCTCTGTCCGTGCGGGGTGAAGACGCGGGGGCTGGCGAGCACGGCGGCGTTGGGCTTGGTGAAGGCGAGGCGCAGATCCTTGGTGAGTTCGGGTGGCAGCGGCTTGCCGTGCCACTTCTGGAGTTCGGGCTTGGGGTCGAAGAGATCGATCTGGCTGGGCCCGCCCTCCATGAACATGAAGATGACGTTCTTGGCCTTGGGAGGGAAGTGCGGCTTGCGCGGCGCCAGCGGATTCTGCTCGACGGCGGCGGCGCGGCCTTCGCGTTCCAGCATCTGCGCGAGGGCGATGGTGCCGATGCCGCTGGCGCATTCGCGGAAGAAGCTGCGGCGGCTTTGAATGGCGCGGAACTGTTGGAGGTCCATGGCTAATCCCTCGTGATGAACTCGTCCAGGTTGAGGAGCACGCGGCTCAACTCCACCCAGGCGGCGGTTTCGGTCTGCGGCGCGCCTTCCATCCGGTTGGGGAAAAGGGCGGCCACGGTCTCGGGGTCGAAAGCGAGCCCGCGGCTGGTGTCGTCGAAATACTTGCCCATGCGCTCGGCTTCCCGGGCAGTCGGCTGGCGGCCGAGCGTGATGGCGTAGGCGTGGTTGAGACGGTCGCGGAAGGCGCCGGTGCTCTCGCGCATGATGCGCCAGGCGAGGCCCTGCGCGGCTTCGAAGAAGACGGGATCGTTCATCAGGTTGAGCGCCTGGAGCGGCGTGTTGGTGCGTTCGCGGCGCGGGCAGGCGAGGCTGGCGGCCGGCGCGTCGAAGCTCATGAGTTGCGGATAGGGCACGGTGCGCTGGAAGTGGATATAGAGGCCGCGGCGGTAGCGGTCGGGCCCGGTGCTCTCGTCCCACTTCACCGACCCGGCGTAGGAAAGCTCGGCGACTCCCTTGGGCTGCGGCGGCTTCACGCTGCGCCCGCCGATGCGCAGATCGAGCAATCCGGCTGTGTAGAGCGCTTCGTCGCGGATCAACTCCGCCGGCAGGCGCAGGCGCGATTGGCGGGCGAGCAGCGTGTTGTCCGGATCTTTGGCCGCGAGTTCGGGACGCGCGTTGGAACTCTGGCGGTAAGTGGAAGAGGTCACCAGCAGGCGCACCATCTGCTTCATGCTCCAACCGCGCTGCACGAATTCGGTGGCCAGCCAGTCGAGCAGTTCGGGATGGGTGGGGCGGTCGCCCTGGGTGCCGAAATCTTCGCTGGTGAAGACGATGCCGCGCCCGAAGACTTCCTGCCAGATGCGGTTGACGGCGACGCGCGAAGTCAGCGGATGATCGGGCGAGACCAGCCAGTGGGCCAGCGCGAGGCGCCCGCTTTCACCGGCGGGCATGGGCGGCAACACGGCGAGCGTGCCGGGCTGGACTTCGGCGCCGCGGTCGCGCCAGTCGCCTTTGACGTGAATGTACGTCTTGGGAGGCGTATCGTTTTCGAGCAGCACCGGCGCGTAGCTGACCGGTGGCAGTCTGGCGGCAAGTTCGTTGAGGCTGGCGCGCAGTTCGCGGAGCTTCAGATCGTCGCAGTGCTCCTTGGGATAGAGGTTGCTGCAGGATCCGGTGAAGACGTCCAGCATGGCGGTCTGTTGGACCTCGCTGCGCTTTGCGGGGTCGAGGAAGAGCACCTTGCGAGCGTTGTCCACGGCGTGCGTAAACTCGCCGTAAGCGAAATCCCAGTCATCGTGCGTGCCGGGGTGGAGGGCGGATTCACGGAGCTTAGATTCGTAGTCCGCGAGGTTTTCGGGAATCTTGAATATTTCGAGCAAGGCCTTGCGTTGCCGGTCATACTCCGGGCGGCCGGCGAGGTAGGGGCCAAGTTCGCCGGGCAGCGGCGCCTGAATATTGATTTCCTCCTGGGTATTGAAAAACGCCGAGAGCTGGTAGAACTCCTTCTGGCTGATGGGGTCGTACTTGTGGTTGTGGCACTGCGCGCAGCCCACGGTGAGGCCCATCCACACGGTGCCCAGCGTGGCGGCGCGATCCAGCACCTGCTCATCGCGGAACTGTTCGGGGTCTGTGCCGCCTTCGCGATTGGTGAGGGTGTTGCGATTGAATCCGGTGGCGACGAGGGTGTCGAGATTGCGATTGGGCAGCAGATCGCCGGCGAGTTGCTGGGTGGTGAACTGGTCGAAGGGGAGGTCGCGATTGAACGCGTCGATCACCCAGTGGCGATAGCGCCAGGCCCAGGGGCGCGAGCGATCTTTTTCGTAGCCGTCGCTATCGGCATAGCGCGCCAGATCGAGCCAGTAGCGCGCCCACTTCTCGCCGTAGTGCGGCGAAGCGAGCAGGCGGTCCACCAGGCGTTCGTAGGCGTCGGGGCGGTTGTCGCCGAGGTACTCGCGCACCTGCTCGGGAGTGGGCGGGAGACCGGTGAGATCGAGACTGACGCGGCGCAACAGGGTTAGCTTGGGGGCTTCGGGGGCAGGCGCAATTCCTTCCCGTTCCAGGCGGGCGAGGATGAAGTTGTCCACCGCATTGCGGCCCCAGGCGCGGTCGCGCACGGCGGGCGCGGCGGGCCGCTGGATTTTCTGGAAGGACCAGTGCGGGGCGCGGGCCGTCCACTCGGGACCTTGATCGATCCACGCGCGCAGCAGGCCGACTTCCGCGGCCGTAAGGTGCGCGCCCATCGGCGGCATGAATTTCTGGTCGCTCCCGGCCACCAGGCGGATCAGGCGGCTCTCGGCGCTCTTGCCGGGGAGGATGTCCACGCCGGCGGCGCCGCCCTTAAGCGCGGCATCCTTCTGGTCGAGGCGGAGGCCGCTCATCTGCTGCTGCGGGCCGTGGCAGGCGAAGCAACGCTGGGCCAACAGCGGTTCGATATCGCGGGCGAATTCGATTTTGGTCTTTGCGGCGGGCGGCAGATCGACGTCGGCGGCATAAAGCGATACCGACGCGAGCAGGCAGGCGAGTGCCCCACACAACATCCCCAATCTGAGCATCGGATCTATTATATTCCCGCGAGGCTCAGGAGGGGGGAACGCGAGGCAGGCGGGGTACCCTCTGGGTCCGCCTGCCCCACCAATGCACAAGGCCGAGCCTTATGCCACGTTACTTCTTCTTGCGGTCCGCTTCGCCGCGGCTTTCGATCG
>JADGNS010000622.1 GCA_017883355.1 Candidatus Solibacter sp. | reverse complement strand
GGCGGTGGGGCCGGGACGTTCCAGCAGGATGTCGGCCAGGGTCAAGTAGCCGAGGAGGAGGGGAATGGTGGCCAGGCCGGGGGCCAGCATCCAGGAGTGAGCAATCAGGGTATGATACTGCCGCGCTTCGGCTAACATGTTGCCCCAACTGGGTACGGGTTCGCCGACGCCGAGGCCGAGGAACGAGAGCGTCACTTCCGCCAGGATGTATCGCGGAATCAGGACGGTGGCCTGCGTCAGGACGACGCTCCAGGTAAGCGGCAGGATGTGGCGGCGCATCAGGTACAGGCCGGAGGCTCCGAAGCCACGGGCGGCCAGGACGAAGCCGCGTTCGCGGGCGCTGAGGACGACGCCGCGAACCAGGCGCGCGGGCCGCACCCAGCCGACGGTGCCGATGATCGTCACCAATAGGAAGAACGCCTGGGTGGTGGAAATGTGCAGGGGCAGGAAGGCGCGCACGGCCAGTAAGAGATAGAGCCAGGGAAGTGCCAGAAAGAGCTCGCCGCCGCGCATCAGGAGGCGATCCACCCAACCGCCATGGAAGCCGGCGAGAGTGCCGGCGAGGAGTCCCAGGGAGAGCGAGAGGAATGCCGCGACCAGGCCGGTGAGCAGCGAGACCTGACCGCCATACAGGACGCGGGAGAAGACGTCGCGGCCATAGCCATCGCTGCCCCAAAGGAAGAGAACGCCGGGCGCGGCGACGCCGAAGAGGCGGCCGTGGGCAAGGAAATCGACGGGATAGAGGCGCCCACGGTCTTCGCGGAAGTCTGCGCCGGGCGCATCCTGGGTGATGGCGTACACGAAGGGGCGGGGGTGGAAGCGGCCGGCGGTGTCGGTAAAGTGGACGCGGGTGGGCGGTGCGAAGGGGTAGTCGCGGTGCTGTTCGGCGTAATCGTATGGGGCGAAGAAGGCGGCAAAGAGCACGCAAGCGTGCAGGGCGGCGAGGAAGGCGAGGGTGAGGCGGAGTTTCATGCGGTGGCCGGCCTCATGAGGTTCGTGGCTTTCATGAAGTGCGAATCCTTGGATCGGCGCGGTAGAGGAGGAGGTCGGCGATCAGGTTGCCGGCAATCAGCAGCGTGGCGGAACTCATCACCACACCGAGGACGAGGGCAAAATCGCGGGCCATGATGGCTTCCAGGAAGAGTGGTCCCAGACCAGGCCAACCCACCAGGATTTCGACGAGCAGGGAGGCGCTCAGCAAGGTGCCGAGCGAGAAGCCGAACAGGGTAATCAGGGGATTGAGGGCGGCTGGCAGGAGGTGGCGAAAGAGCAGGCGGCGGCGGGGGATGCCGTGGGCGCGGGCGGCCAGCGCGAACGGGGAATCCATGGCGTCGGCCACGGCCGAGCGTACATGACGAACCAGCACGGGCAACATCCCCAGGACGAGTACGAATACGGGGATTACGAGATGGCGCAAGGTGTCGCGGAATTGGGCTGCGGCGGGCAGCGATTCGGCGCCTGGAGCGTGCATGCCACCGGCCGGAAGCCAGGCGGTTTCGACGGCTATGATGAGAAGGATAATAGCCAATAATAGCTCTGGAATAGACAGCAGAATAGAAAGTAGTACTTTAAGGATGGAATCGCGCCATGTGCCGCGTCGGGCGGCGCTCCAGATGCCCATTGGAATGGCCAGGAGCCAGGCGAGCAAGGTGGCGGTAGCGGTGAGCAGGAGGGTGCCTGGAATCCGCTGGCGAAGGAGGGGTCCGACGGGGCTGTTGTAGGCCAGGGAGTAGCCGAATTCGCCGCGCGCCATGGAGCCCAGCCAGGCGGCGTAGCGTACGGGGAGCGGGCGGTCCAGGCCATAGCGGGCGCGCAGGGCGGCGACGGTTTGTGCCGTGGCGCCGGTTTCGTGGCGCATTTCGGAGAAGAAATCGCCGGGCGCGAGATCGGCGAAGAGGAAGGAGAGGAGGGAGACTCCGGCGAGCAGGAAGAGGCCGTGGAGGAGGCGCCGCGCGGCGTACTTCATGCGGGGGCTCCGCTGCCAGACCGGGCAACGCCGGAAGCGAGCGAGAAGACGAGTTCAACGCAGAGACGCAGAGAACGCAGAGGAAAGCGCAGAGAAAACCAGAGACAGGCTGGACGGAAGAAGCCGGAGATCACGGAGCCTGCCGTAGGAAGGCGGATCATGGGCGGGGTCCTTCGAGGGCCAGGGCGGCGGCGATCAGTTGGCGGGTTTGGGGATGCTGGGGTTGCCTCATCAGGGTGGCGGTGGCGGCATGCTCGACGATGGCGCCATGCTCCATGACGGCGATCTCGTGGGCCAGGCCCGCGACCAGCGTGAGGTCATGGGAAATCAGGATGTAGGCGATCCCCAGGCGATCCTGGAGGCTAGAGAGAAGGGCGGCCACCTGGGCCGCGAGGGAGGGATCGAGTCCGTTGAAGCTCTCGTCCAGGATCAGCAGCTTGGGCTCGACCACCAGGGCGCGCGCGATGGCCAGGCGCTGGCGCTCGCCGCCGCTGAATTCGTGGGCGCGTTTGCCGAGGGCAGCGCGTGCGATGCCGGTCAGTTCCAGGGCCCCAGCGGCGCGCTGGCGGCGCACGGCGGCGGTGCCGCGGCGCTGGATGACGAGCGGCTCCTCCACAATTTCGGCGGCGGTGAATCGCGGATTGAGGCTGGCGGCGGGCTGCTGGAAGATGAGCTGGATCTCGAGCCGGCGTTCTGGCGAGAGCGGACGGCCTTCGAAAAGGATCTCCCCGGCGGTGGGGGTTTCGAATTGCGTGAGGCAACGGGCGAGCGTGCTCTTGCCGGAGCCGGAGGCGCCGATCACGGCCAAAGTGCGCGCCCGGTCCAGGGTGAAGCTGACTCCCGCGAGGGCGGCGGTGGCGGGCCGGGGAGAGCCGAGCCAGCGGCGGCGGAAATAGGTCTTGGAGAGATCGCGAACGCGCAGCAGCGGGTCACCGGGCATGAACTTCTCCGTTCGCCAGGGTGCCGTCCTGGAGCACCAGGAGCTGGTCGGCGGCGGTGGCGAGGATTCCGGGGTGGTGGCTGATGAGCAGAAAAGACGTGCCGCCTTGATCGCGCAGGCGGCGGAAGAGGGCGGCGAGAGCCACCACACGGGGGGCATCCAGGGAAGTAAACGGTTCGTCGGCGACGATGAGGGCGGGGCGGCAGGCGAGGGCTTGAGCGATGGTCACGCGCTGGCGTTCGCCGCCGGAGAGTTCGTGGGGATAGGCGGCGAGGACGCGGGCGGGAGAAGGGATGCCGGCCAGCGCCAGCAGGTCGGCCGGGCTGCCCTCGGCGTGGTGGGCGCGCAGGATTTCAGCGATCTGGGTGCGGACGCGCAGGACCGGGTTGAGGGCGAGCAGCGGGTCCTGGAAGATCATGGCGATCTGCGCGCCGCGGACCGATTCGAGGGCGCGAGCGTCCAGCGTGAGCAGGTCGCGCCCGCGCAGGAGCACTTGTCCGCCCACCTGGTATTGGGCGGGCGGCAGAAGTTTGAGAAGAGCCAGAGCGAGGGTGGTCTTGCCGGAACCGGAATCGCCAGAGAGGCCGGCGATGGTTCCGGTGGGAATGTCGAAGGAGACGGCGCGCAAAATGCCGCGGCCGGGGCGCAAGTGTATGGAGAGGTCGCGGACTTCGAGCAGCGGCTCCGGCGGCATTCGTCTTATTCTATGGCCTGGCAAGCGCTCCCTTAAAACTTAAAAGGCGAAGAGAGTGGCAAGGGGTTGACAGACGAAAGCGTCTGTCCCACTTTGGTGCGCAGGCGCTTGCCGCTAGGGCTGCGGGCCGAGGTCGACCCATTCGGCGTCACGGGGGAGATCCGCGCGCTGGCCAGGGATGCGGGGAATCAGGTGCACGTAGGCGTGGAAGTCGGGATGGTCGCCCACCGGGGAATCGACGAAGCCGGCATCGAAACCTTCGACCGGGATGGACGTGGCGATGCGCTGGCAGAGTTGGGCCACGGCGTCCCAGATCATGCGTTGCTCCTGGACGTCGAGGTCGTAGAAGGCGGCCACATGGCGGCGCGGGGCGACCACCAGGTGGCAGGAGGCGAGTGGGCTGGGATGCGGCACGGCGACCACAAACTCGGTAAACACCCAGGCGTCCTCGGGTGAAATCGAACAATACGGACAGATTGGCAAACCAATACTATAGCTTACGGTTGGGCGGTAATCGATAGTACTTGGGAGGACCAGGTTTCCGGAGAGGAATGAATCGCACGTCCCAGGTAGGCGGCGCGCAGGGCGCGCAGGTCGGGGAGTTTGCGCGCCGCC
>JADGNS010000621.1 GCA_017883355.1 Candidatus Solibacter sp. | reverse complement strand
CCACCACAGTTCCCGCCCGTAACACCGTGGCCGCCGTTGAACGCATCTACAGCCGGTTCACGTCACATCCCGTCGCCAGCAGGGCCAACCACGTTCTGGCCACACACCGGTCTAGTCGAAGGCCCCTGTTACGTCACCTGCACCACGATACTGGCAGGCGCCAGACCGTCTGCCTGCACCCGAACTGTGGCGGCGCCCGCGGCGCCCTTGGGCCTCACGATCGCCAGACACCTGCCGTGGAACGTCTTTGGGCGCAAGCGGCGGAAGCTCTCGACGTCCTTCGGATTCGCCGACCCCGCGGTAACCAGTTCCGCCGCGCCGCTGATGCTGAAGCTCACCGGAACCACGGCGTCCGGCACCAACTCGCCGGCCTGGTCGAGCACCTCGAGTGTCACGTAGGAGAGGTCGTTCCGATCCCGCCGGATCACGGCGCGATCCGCTTTCAACCGCAGTTTCGCAGGCTTGCCGACCGTCTTGAAGGCTAGTTCCGCGATCGGCTGGCCCGCCGACAAGGCGACAGCCTTCAATTCGCCGACAGCATACGGAACTTCGAACTCCGCCTTCAGTTCCGTATCCGGAGACACCGGCTTGACGCCGATTTCCTTCCCGTTCAGCAACAGGCGAACCTGGTCGCCCGACGAGTACACGCGGACCTTCACGGTCTTGCCTTCGCTGCCGGGCCAGGTCCAACTACGCATCTCATCGGAAAAGCCCCACCCGCTGATCGTTTCCGTGCGTCCTTCGGGAACTGGGCGTTGGACGGCCATCTCGAGCTTGCTGAGCCCCCAGAACACCCGGCGATGGTACCACTGGGGCTTGGCTTGACCGATCAGGTCGATGTCGCCGCAGTAGCAATTGAACCAGGGGAAGGGGAGGCTAATGCTCGAGCCGCCCCCAAATCCGCCGGCCGCTGCCTGTGCCGCCTGGGCAGCGCCAGGACCCGCGCCGGCGAGCGGAACGACGCCAGGCCCGCCAGCTATACCTGCGCCACGCCCTCCGCCTGGCGCTCCGCCCGCACCTGCGCCGCCAGGTCCGCCTGCCGCACCTGCGCCGGGTCCGCCTCCGCCGGGACCGAAACCACCCGGTCCGCCGCCACCAGGGCCGCCGCCCCGTCCCGCGGGCGCGTTCAGTTGGGCATTCCCGATGGAAGACTCGCCCAGATGGTCCATTCCGGTCCACACGAAGTCTCCGATGACGTAAGCGTGTTTATCCGCCGGCGCCCAACTGGGGTAGGCTTGCCGCGGGAACGACTCGGTTCCCATAATCACCCGCTTCGGATGGCGGGCATGGTCCGCCTCGTAGCTGGCGGGCCCGTAGTTGTACCCTGCGACATCCAGGTACTGGAAGGCGGGGTCCATCCCCTCGCCGCGCCCGTTGATCCCAGCCGTGATGGGACGCGTCGAATCAAGTGTCTTGATATATTCATTGAGCTGCTTGGCAATCTCCACGCCGCGGGGCTGCGCACGCTCTGGAATCTCATTGCCGATGCTCCACATGATGACGCTGGGGTGATTACGGTCGCGCAGCACCATCGAGTCAATGTCGCGGCGCCACCATTTGGCGAAGTAGAGATGGTAGTCCTGCGCGTTCTGAGCCTTCTGACGCTCCCACTGGTCGAACGCTTCATCCAAAACCAGCATGCCCAGGCGGTCGCACGCATCCAGAAACGCCGGCGAGGGCGGGTTGTGGGAGGTGCGGATGGCATTGAAGCCGTGCGCCTTCATCAGTTCGACGCGGCGCTCCTCGGCGCGGTCGATGGCGCAGGCGCCGAGCAGGCCGTTGTCGTGGTGCATACAGCCGCCCTTCAGTTTGACGCTCTCGCCGTTAATGCGCAGGCCGCGTTCCGCATCTACCTCGATCTTTCGGATCCCAAACGACGTTGCCGCGGTATCGGACGCATTGCCTCCCACCAGGAGGCCGACCTCGGCGCGATAGAGTTGCGGGCTGCCCATGGACCAAAGTTGCGGCGCAGCCACGGGGATCGCCTGCTCCACCTTGGCGCTGGCGCCGGCGGCAAGCGATTGGCGCACGTCGCGCGTGCCGGCGCTCGCATTCTTCGAATCGAACAGGCGAATGCGGACGGTCACATCCTGGGCCGACTTCCCGCGATTCTCGAGCTGCACGGCCACATTCACCGTGGCGTTATCTTTTGAAACCTCGGGCGTGGTAACGAACACACCCCACAGCGGTACGCGCACGCCGCCGGTGACGTTCAACCGGACATGGCGATAGATCCCGGAGCCGGAGTACCAACGGCTGTTCTTCCCCTCGTTGCGAACCCGCACGGCCAGGACGTTCTCGCCATCCCGGCGCAGGTTCGGCGTCAGGTCATAAGCAAAGGACGTGTATCCATAAGGGTGATTGCCCAGCAGTTTGCCGTTCAGCCAGACGTCGCTGTTCATGTAAACGCCATCGAAGACGATCTCCACCTGGCCGTCGGCCGGCACGGCGCCAGCCGAGAACCGTTTGCGATACCAGCCCGTCCCGCCCACAAACCAGCCCGTGTCACGGCCTCCCTGGCTGAGTTCGCTGTCAAACGGACCGATCCGCGTGGGAAGTATACTTGTCCCCCACACGGCTCCCTCTCCGTTCGCATCCGCGGCCCTGGGAGGCAAATCTTCGATGCTGAAATCATGCGGTAAGTCCAGCGTGCGCCATGAGGCGTCGTTGAATGCCGGGAGTTCCGCTCCAGGAGCGTCGCTACGAAGGAAGCGCCAACCCTCGTCGAATGGCTGATCGCGCTTGCCAGCCGCGACCGCCCCATATTTCCCGGCCGGTATCGGTGCCGTGCCGCCCGTCTGCCCGGCAAGAGGAGCCGCGGCTAACATCGCGACCGCCTTCAGCGCGTCTCTGCGGGCCCAGCCCACATTCCCGCTCAAACCGTCCGTCAATTCTTCTTCCTTCATGCGTGTGCAGCTCCTTGGACAGATCTTCAGAATTACTTCACTGCTTCATCGCTCTATTTTCCCGCACTACCGCAGCCATCGATAATTTCGCCCGGGACGTCCAGGAGCACGTCGGGGTCTCTCGGACCCCCCTCGAGCCCCTCCGCGACCGCCCGCCGCCGCGAACGTATTGGTTTGCCGAAGCGCCGCCCGCAATGCCAGCGAACCGCTGCTTCCCAACAACATGCGGCCCAATGGCGCTTCGAGCCTCGTCACCTCCGTACGACCGCGTCCTTACCCACGCCACCGACCGCCCGGCAATGTTCTGGTTGTGACGCCGTCACGCCCCCGTGACCGATGCCATGATCCGCTCGATCATCCCGTCCACCGCTTTGCCCGGTTCGTGCCAGTGCCACACCAGAACAATGTCGTGCTCGGGATCGATCCAGATGATGTTTCCGCCATTGCCGATGGCGGCGAAACTCGACGCCGGCCCGCTTGGCCATTGCTTCTGCTTTGTGTTCAGCCACCACAGATAGCCGTAGTCCGGGCCGTGTGCCGAGGGTGTCGTGGCTTCCTTGATCCATTTCTCCGAGACTAGTTGCTTGCCCTCCCATCTGCCCTTATTGAGAATCAGCAGCCCGAAACGCGCCAGATCCTGGGAATTGATCCACAACCCGCCGCCCCAACGCGTCCCGCCGCTCACCGACTCCACCGGCTTCCCATTGATTTCAAGCGTCGATTTCGGCCCGTAACCCTGCCATGTCCATTCCTGGGAGGCGCCGATCGTGTCCATGATATTCTCCTTGAGCACTTCGGGCAGACCCCTGCCGAAGATCCGCGTCAGGGATAGCGAGAGCCGGTTGATGCGCACATCGTTGTACTCGTAATACGTTCCCGGATCGTGAATCTCACGCGGCTTCCTCTCGCCGTTGCCGAACTCTTCCACGCCGAGGAAGTTGGCGTTCTTGCCCCACAGTTCGCCTTCCCATTCGCTTTCCTGTTGCAGGTGGTTTTTCCACGTGATCTTCGCGTTGTGCGGTGAGTCGTAGCCGCCGTCGTGGATGTAATCGCCGGCCTTGTCACCGACGCTGCGGATCAGGCCCTTCGCGAACGCGATCGAGGCGGTGGTAGAGATGAAACTCTTGGCGACGCTGTAGACCGGGTCGTTGGTCTTCGTATCGCCAAATTCCGCCACTACGTAGCCGTGGCGGAGAATGATGCCGTTCGTTGCCGCGCGTTTCGCAGGCAGCGCGCCCAGCACTTTGCCGAAGACACGCACCTGGTCTTTCTCGAAGTCCCACTTCGAGCCATGGGCCTCGGCCCACTC
>JADGNS010000620.1 GCA_017883355.1 Candidatus Solibacter sp. | reverse complement strand
GTCCACCACCGCCGGCATCGAGCCCAGCGTCTCCGGAGCAATCGCCGACATCTTGCGCGGAAGGTAGGAGCGTTCATTGTGCGAGAAGAAGCTCTCCTCTTCGGGATAGAACACCGTATGATCGGCGGCAAACTGAAAAACGGCTTCTTCGCTCGAGACCTTCACCTGCGACTGGGGCAGCGAGGTCTCCAGGCGATAGGCCGCGCCTTCGTTGTAGGCGCGGAAGACTACCGCCAGGCCGCCTTCGGTATCCACTCGCAACTCGTTGTAATGCTCGCGAATCCGCGCTGATTTCTGTCGCACCGGCGGGTCCAGCATCTGGTCGGTGCTGCGTTCCTTGGCGGACGTCACCTTCACATCGCGGCCCAGCGTCGTCTGGTCGATGCGGATACTCATGGTGGAATTCTGCAGCAGCGTCTTGCCGTTCCTCAGCACGTCGTATTGCATGCGGCTGCCGGCGCGGATCCTGATTTCGATTTTCCCGTCGGGAGAGCGCAAGCTGTAGCTCGACTGCGCGGCGGCGTTGCCGGCCAGCCATAAACAGGAGGCCAACATCAAGGAGAGCGTTCGTGGTAATCCGTTCATAGAGGAAGACTCAGTATGTCATTCCTACCATAAACTCTTTCGCCCGTCGATGAGGGTACGCGCGCTTGGCCCGTCTCTACTTCTTCTTCGTCGGAGGCGCGGTCGGGGGCGTGGCCGGCGGAGTCGTGCCCGTTTTGCCATCCTCCACCACGTCGCCGAACTTGATGGTAGAGCGGCCTTCGTACTTCTTGTAATCCTGATACCTCACCGTCATGCGGATGGGTACGTTTTCGCCGCTCTTGAAGTGCAGCGTATCGTTGGCGCGGGTGTAAGTGGGGAACCAATACTTCTTATCGATCTGTTCGCGGTACGTTTCGAACTTGGGGAAGGCCTGGTCGCTGCTGCGCTTCAGAATCCCGACGGCTTTGCCGACGGTCTTGACGATCTGCAGGTCCTGGTCGTCCACCCAGATCTGGCCTTCGAAGTAGCGTTTGCCGGTGATCATCTTCTTAGGCTTGACCGAAAAGGTGTAGCACCCGATATCGTCCACCTTTTCCTTGCCCAGGTACTGTATGTCGTAGTCCGGGATCTCCGGCGTGGTGAGCACGAAGGGCTGCACGTTGCGCAGATCCTGTACGTCTTCCGGAGACAGGCTGATCTGGCGGAGGGAGATGACCGGGGCGTAGATCACCTTTTCGATGCGCTTGCCTTCCGGGGTGAAGATGATGTCGTCCACCTCTTCCCACTTCCCGCCGCCGTTGATTTCCTCAAGCTTCACGCTCTGGCGATAGGTATAGTTGTTGCGCGCCTGCTGGAATTCGAGTTCCTTGGCGGCAAATTTCCGGATGATCTCGGCCGCATTCACGTCGTCGGCCGCCCAGTTGGGCAGGCACAAGGCCGCGACCGCGGCGGAGAGAACGATTACGCGCATTTTTCCCCCAAGTCGAGAGACGGATTCACTTGCCCAATAGTTTCTTCGCGATGGTCAGGAGCTGGATATTGCTGGTTCCTTCGTAGATGCGCCCGATCTTGGCATCGCGATAGAGCTTCTCGACGGGGTAATCTCTGGTGATGCCGACCCCGCCGTGGACCTCGATGGCTTTCGACGCCACCTGTTCCGCGATCTCAGAACTATAATACTTCGCCATGGCCGCTTCCGTCAGGAAGGGCCGTCCGGCGTCGCGCAGGCGCGCCGCGTTATAGACCAGCAGGCGCGCCGCTTCCACCTGGATGGCCATCTTCGCGAGGTCGAACTGCACCCCTTGAAATTCGCCGATCGGCTTGCCGAACTGCTTGCGCTCGCGCGCGTAGGCGATGGCGTGTTCCAGCGCGCCGCGCGCCAGGCCGATCATCTGCGCGCCGATGGCGATGCGGCCCTCGTTCAGAGTCTCGATCGCCACCTTGTAGCCCTTGCCGACATCGCCCATCACGTTCTCGCGGGGGACCCGGCAATTGTCCATGATCAGTTCGCAGGTAGAGGACGCGCGCAGGCCCAGCTTGTCCTCTTTCTTGCCCACCTGGAAACCGGGGAACTCGCGCTCCACCAGGAACGCCGTGACTCCTTTGTAACCCGCCTCCGGATTGGCGTTGGCGAAGAGCAGGAAGAAGCCCGCCTCACTGGCGTTGGTGATCCACAGCTTGCGGCCGTTCAGCAGGAAATGATCGCCGTGGTCCTCGGCGCGCGTCGCCATGGCGAAGGCGTCGGAGCCCGACCCGGCTTCCGAGAGCGCGTAGCTGGCCACCGTGTTCTCGGCCAGTCGCGGCAGGTATTTGGACTTCTGTTCGGGCGTCGCCCAGCGCAGCAGCGCGTTATTGCAGATGGTGTTCTGCACGTCGACGATCACGCCGGCCGATGGATCCACCGCGGAGAGTTCCTCCACGGCGAGAATGGCCTGGAAAAAGGTGCCACCCTGGCCTCCGTATTCCTCTGGGATTTCGATCCCCATGAGACCCATTTCGAAGAACTGTTTAATGATGTCTTTGCGGAAGACGCCCGCCTCGTCCATTTCGCGCACGTAAGGCCGGATCTGTTCGCGCGCAAACTTGCGCACCGTGGTCTGGAAGAGCTGTTCGTCTTCAGAGAGCGCGGTCAACGCCGGCGGTGGCGTCTCCAGGGAATCGAGGGCAGGCATGTCCGAAGCTTACTCCAAAGAAGAGTTTCTCGCAAAGGCGCAGAGACGCAAAGAAAAGCGCGCAAAGAACTCTAAGAGATTTTCTTTGCGAAACTTGGCGTCTTGGCGCCTTTGCGAGAAACTCTTTTCTAATCCACGCTCGCCATCGCCCGCCACTCGCGCCCTTGCGATTCGCCGACGCCTTTGTACGTGACGTAGCCCTTGTACGTGTTGACGCCTTCCCTGAGCGCGGCGTGACGCTGGCAGGCGCCTTCCAGCCCGTGGTTCGCCAGCTCGAGCAGGTAGGGGAAGGTGGCATTGGTGAGCGCCAGCGTCGACGTGTGGGGCACGGCCGCCGGCATGTTGGACACGCAATAATGGAGGACTCCATCGACGAAATAGATGGGTTCCGTGTGCGTGGTGGCATGCGAGGTTTCGAAGCAACCGCCCTGGTCAATGGCGACATCCACCACCACCGCGCCGCGCTTCATCCTGGAGATCATCTCGCGGCGCACCAGGCGCGGGGCGGAGGCGCCCGGAATGAGGACTGCGCCCACCACCAGGTCGGCGGTCTTGAGATTCTCGCTGATCGTCCAGGCGTTGGAGGCGAGCGTGACCACCTGTCCGCTGAAAATGTCGTCGAGCTCGCGCAGGCGATTGAGGCTGCGGTCGATGATGGCCACGTGCGCGCCCATGCCGATGGCGATTTTCGCCGCGTTGGTGCCGACGATGCCGCCGCCCAGGATTACCACGTTGCCCGGCGCCACACCGGGCACGCCGCCCAGCAGAATGCCGCGTCCGCCCGAGGGGCGTTCGAGATACTGCGCGCCCACCTGTACGCTCATCCGTCCGGCCACCTCGCTCATCGGCGTGAGCAGGGGCAGCGAGCCATCGTGCTCGCGGATGGTTTCGTAGGCCACGCCGTTGACCTTGGTGGCTACAAGTTTATCGGTGAGTTCGGGCAGTGGCGCGAGGTGCAGGTAGGTAAAGAGGATGAGGTCGGGGCGGAAGAATCCGTACTCGGCCTTTTGCGGCTCTTTGACTTTGACGATCAGATCGGCGCGCTGCCAGACCTCCGCCGCGCTTTCGAGAATCGACGCGCCGGCTTCTGCATACTCCTGGTCCATTAGCGAACTGCCTTCGCCCGCGTGGGTCTCCACCAGAACTTCATGGCCCGCCTCGCGCAGCCCGGTCACGCCGCTGGGCACGAGGCCAACCCGTGTTTCGTGGTCTTTGATTTCCTTAGGAACGCCGATGATCATGTGCCGCTTCTCCGAAATTAGGTTAACACCACGACACCGTGGGGAGCGAGTGGCATAAGGCTCCGCCTTGTGCAGGTGGGGCATGCTTTAGCTTGCCAGCCAGCCGGAAGCCGGCCAATCCGCTTCGAAACTCGGACACACGCCAACGCCCGCGCGCGGGCGTCTTCTATGCAGCGTTCCCTTGCGGTCTTGGCGTGAGGCCCAGGTTCTTCCCGCCTTCTCTAGAAGAAGATCTTCACCGCCAACTGAATGATTCTCGGGTCGGCAGCCCCGTAAATGCCTCCGAAGTTCGCATCGTTTCTGGTGACGTCCGGATCGT
>JADGNS010000619.1 GCA_017883355.1 Candidatus Solibacter sp. | reverse complement strand
AGCACGTTGAACTCTTCGAACTTGGCTTTGATGCGGCTGGCGGTATCTTTCAGTTCCTGCTCGTCGTAAGGATTGCGCTCCGGCGGCTGGTTGAGCAGGTCGGTGGGCGGCAAGCGGAAGACGGGGTCGAATTGGGGCGCCAGCGTGCGCCCCGCGTCCTTGACGGGCAGCAGGGCGGGGAAGAGGTCGGCCACGGGCGCCAGATCTTCCACCTGACAGATGGGAATGGGAATCTCCGCGATGGTGGCGTAGGTGCCGGGCCGCGGCGAGGGTTCCTCGACGCTGGCGTATTCGGCCGGTTGCGGATGCTCCGCGGTTTCCCAGGGTGCGCGGCCATCGACGTCCGAAGGCAGGGGCGCCACCCGCTGGGTGCGTTCCATCTCTCTTTCCTTGCGCGGCGCCGCACGGCGCGCGGCAGCCCGCAGCTTTGCCTTCTCGATGGACTGCTGGTGCATGCGCTCGCGCCAGGCGCGCCAGGCGTCGCCGCGGGCGGCGAACCACGCCGCCGGGCCCGCCAGCCAGCCGGCCAGCGTGGCCAGGGTAAACGTCGAGACCAGGTACAAAGAAATTATCATCGCGGTGAGTGTGACCACCAGAGCGCCGATGACGTTGAGCGAATCCACCAGATAGTTGGCCAGGGTCAAACCGAGCGTGCCGCCGATCCTTATGGTGCCGGCGAAGAGGCGAAGCGGGGCGAACGAGAGGCCTGCGGTGAGCGCCAGGGTCAACAGAATCGAGCCGAAAATCTTGACGCCGCCGGCTTCCAATTCCTCGCTACGGATCCATTTCCAGGAAAGCAGAAAGGTGAGCAGCGGGAAGAGAAACGCCGCCGCGCCGAACATCTGGAAGAACAGGTCGGAGAGATACGACCCCGGATAGCCGACGAGGTTCAGAGGGCGCGAAGCGGCGGCGGTATCAAACGACGGGTCCTGGGTATGGTACGACACCAAGCTCAATAACATCACCAGGCCCCACGAAAGCAGCAGGAACCCGACGATTTCATTCAGCCGTCGATGCTGAGTAGGGGATAAGAGCTTCATCACGCTGGCCGGCGGATGAAAGCCAGAGCAAGCACTATTATGCCAAAAATTATGCGGTAGTACACAAAGGGCCGCAAACCGCTGCGACGCAAATAATGCAGAAACCAGGAAATGACGAGACAGCCGGTGATGGCGCTGACGGCCACGCCCACCAGAAAGTCGGTATTGAGCATGGCGTGCAGACCGCCCTTCTTTTGCATGTCGTGGAGCGCCTTGCCCGCCGCCGCGGCGATGGCCGGGGTGGAGAGCAGGAAGGAAAAGCGCGCCGCCGATTCGCGGGTCATATTGCGGAAGAGGCCCGCCGTGATGGTGACGCCGCTGCGCGATGTCCCCGGCACGACGGCCAAAGCCTGCGCCGCGCCGATGATCATGGCATCCGGAAGACCGATGGCCGAGAGGTCGCGCCGCTGCCCGCCGGCGTTCTCCGCCAGGTACATCAATACGCCCACGGCGATCAGCATCCCGCCGATCACAAACGGATTGCGCCAGGTGGTCTCCGCCTGCTTGCTGAAGACCAGTCCGGCGACGCCTACCGGGACCGTCCCGATGGCCAGCAACCACAGCATCATGTGATTGTGCTTGAGTTCCTCATTGCCCTTCATGCGTATGCCGAAGCCCTGCGCGATAATTTGCACCCAGTCGCGGGCAAAGTAGAGGAGGACCGCGAGCAGCGTCCCCAGGTGGAGCGCGATATCGAAATCGAGCCCTTCCAACTGCCAGCCGAAAAGCCAGGAGGTGAGATACAAGTGGGCGGTACTGGATATGGGCAGAAATTCAGTCAGTCCCTGGACGACTGCCAGGACGATTACCTGCAATAAAGGCATAAGGTCCAGGTTCCGCAAATCGCGCGTGCCGTGTCAAGTGCGGTGGCATGAGTTTCAACGCAGAGACGCAGAGGTCCGAGCTTCGCTCGGATGCACAAGGCGGAGCCTTATGCCACTTTGGTTTCGATCTTGGCGCGGGTCTGAAAGAACAACGCGACCAACACCAGGATTGCCAGGGCGCCGCCGGAGCAGCCCAACCAGAACGCGGTCCAGTTGTGGGTTTCCACGCCGCCGGTCCTGGTGGTAAAGAAATCCAACGACACGCCGGAGAGCATCGACCCGATGAACATCCCTACCCCGTAGGTCAGGAAGGTGAGGAACCCTTGCGCGGTGCCGCGCAGGTGCGGTGGAGCCTCCTGGTCGGTATAAAGCTGGCCGGTCATGAAGAAGAAATCGTAGCAGAACCCGTGCAATAGAATCGCCACATAGAACATCCACACGCCGGCGCCCGGGTTGCCGTAAGCCAGCAGCCCGTAACGCAGGCTCCAGCAGGCGAGGCCGAGCATGAACACGCCGCGAACCGTGATCCGCCGGAAGATAAACGGCATGAGCAGCATCACGCCGACCTCCGACACCTGGCCCAACGTCATCTTCCCTGCCGCGTTCACCACGCCCACTTCATTGAGGTACTTGTTGGTGAACGAAAAGTAAAAGGTCAGCGGGATGCAGGCCAAAATCGACGCTACAACGAACACCAGGTAGGGACGCTTCTTGAGCATCACCAGCGCGTCCAGCCCGACCAGGCTGCGGGCCGTGATCTTCTGCCCCTTGCCCGCCGGCGGCGTATGCGGCAGCGTCAGGCAGAAGGCGCTCATCACCAGCGAGATGCCCGCCGCAAGCAGAAAGGGCGTCGCCGTGGTCTCCACGCCCATGCTGCCGACGGTCAGGCCGATGGCGATCCACCCGATGGTCCCAAACATGCGGATGAAGGGAAACTCGCCGCCGGCATCGGTCGACTGGCGGAATGTGAGCGAGTTGGTCAGCGCGATGGTGGGGAAGTAACACAGGCAGTACAACAGCATCAAGGCATAGACTGAGGAAAAGTCCGTGACGCGCGTGACGGAATACAGGATGACCGCGCCTATGAGGTGCAGCGTCGACAGCACTTTCTCTGTCGCGAAGAAGCGGTCGGCGATCAGCCCGATGAAGAACGGTGAGATCATGCTGGCCAGTGCCGTGGTGCCGAACACTGCGCCGGCTTGGGTCCCGGAGAACCCCAGCGTCACGGTCAGGTAGGTATTGAGGGTGACGTACCAGGCTCCCCAGATTACAAGGTTCAGGAACATCATCAGGCACAAGCGCGCCTTCAGAGAAGTGGGCATAGGTGCAGTGTAACGAAAAAAGAGGAAAACCCGGGACAGGGAAAACCCGGGACAGACGGGGAAAACCCGGGACAGACGGGGAAAACCCGGGACAGATGGGGAAAACCCGGGACAGACGGGACTGACAGCGAATTTCCGGCAAAGTGCGCCGGAAATCCATGTCAGTCTCGTCTGTCCCGGGCAGTGCAGGGAGAAAACTAGTTTGCTTCGTCCGCCGAAGGCCCGTAAATCGCCGGCACCGGGATGTCGCAGAGGCGCAGGTAGACCGAGAGTTGCCCGCGGTGATGGACGATATGGTTGAAGATCATGCCGCGGATGACGGCCACCTTCGGCATGGTGAACATGACCTTGCCGCCGCCCAGCAGGGACCACGGCTTCATCATGGTATCGTTTTCGGCCGCGGCCAGGGCGGCGCGGAAGGCGGCCGCGCCTTTGTCGAACAGGGCCAGCAACTCGGCATTGGTCTTGATCACCGGCGGCACGTAGGGCTCACCGCCGACCGGGGCGTAATCGAAGCTGTCGGATTGCAGGGTGGTCTCGCCCCACCCGAGCATGGTGGCGATATGCACGGCCAAGGCACCCATCTCGAACGATTTCGGGTGCGGTTTGTAGCTGAACTTGTCGGCGGGAATCCTGGCGAGGCACTTACGGGTGGTGGCCAGTTCCTGGTCGAGTTCGGGAAGAAGAGCGTCGGTGATTTTCATGATGTCCTCCAGAGGGAGATTCGCTTTTTATTCGCCTGATCAGTATATACCGCGCTTCGTTCAAAGATCAAGTAAAATTCTGGTTTCGTTTGTAGAGCCGACGCTACGAAACGAATTCAGGTCAAGCGGGCGAAGCGGCGGTTGGACTCCGGGGCGTCCACGCCGAGCAACAGCATGGAGACCGTGCCAAACGCGGCCGCGATTCCGAGCACCGGCCAACTGAAGTGGGGGGCGGGCGCCGGGGTGCCGGGCGCTAGCGCCGTGATCGCCGCCCCGCCCACCACGGTCGCGATGGCGATCCACTGGTAGAGGCGGAGACCGGCCAGGACC
>JADGNS010000618.1 GCA_017883355.1 Candidatus Solibacter sp. | reverse complement strand
TGCTGGTGCGATGGGGATTTCGCGACAGGAATTCCGGCGGGCTCCGGTTCGGCGGCAGCAGTTGGTAAAGCGCCACCGCGGCGAAAGAGCGATAATGTCTACTTCAATTGTGAGTTGGCAATTTAGCAGACAGTGGAAAGCGGCTTGGCCGATCGTTCTGATGTGTGGCGCCATTGCACGTGCACCTGGCAACTCGGAGTCTATTGAAGACCGCCTGAGCGCCAGGGAGCAGCAGTTGGAGAAGGCCTGGGCAGAGTACTGCCGGCAGGACTATCGTGAGGCACAGGGTGACCCGGCGGCATCCACACAGGCGCCGCGGGCAGCCATTCGTTCCCTTTTGCGCGACACCTCGCTGGCCCGCGCTCTCCGGAGCGCCCGCGTTTCGGATCCAATCCTCGAGCGGCGGCGCCTGCTCTTCCTGGATGCGGCTCTCTGGAGCCAGATCACGGATCATCCCGATCTGGCCAAAGTCGTAGAAGGCATTTCGCAGCGGGATTCGAAGGCTCGTTACCGCGTAGGCGAACGCAGCCTGACACGCGCTGAACTCGACAACCTGCTCCGCACTGAATCCGATCGCGATCTGCGCCGTGCTGCGTGGGAGGCGCAAGCCCAGTGGTCGCCCGTGAATGCCGAGCCGATCCGGCGCGCCATCCGATTGCGCAATAAACTGTCCCAACGGTACGCCGGACGGCCTTTTACCGATGTTGCCCTGGCCCACAGGGAACTTGATCGCTCGCAGCTACTCCGGTGGTTTGAACAGATCCGACGGGCATCCGACGCGCCGTACCGCGCTTTGCTCGCGCGGATGCGAGACGAATTGCGCGTGACCGCCATAGAACCCTGGGACCTCGATTACAATCTCTTTCTCCTGTCCAGGCCTTTCGAAGGAGCATTGTTTCCACCAGCGAATGCATGGCCTTCCATCGTTCGTCTCGGCGACGACTTATCGCTCGGAGTAGAGCGCTTGCCAATCGACCTGAAGGTCGCGGATATCGCGTTCGGCGGCGCCACTTACCCCGTGATCTATGGACGGGAGATAAAGATGCTGGTCAACCGGCACACCGGAATCCGATTCACGGACACGCTGCTGCATGAATTCGGGCACGCCGTTCACTACTCTCTGATCGATGAACCTTCGTTTCTCCTCAAGTCCGGCTACTCCGAAGCGTTCGATGAGGGCGTCGGCCAGGTCATGGCTCTCCTGCTGTATCGGTCGGATGTCTCGATGAATTACTTCGGGCTGAACCGTGACCAAGCCTGCGCCCTTCGAGAACAGTACAGGCTGAAGTCGCTTCTCGACATGAGAGAGAATATCGCCGAATCGCTTTTCGAGCTGGCCGCGTATGACAACCCTACTCAGGATCTCGCAGCCCTCTACAACCAGCTTCAGACGCAGTATCTCGGCGTGGATTTCCACGGCCAGGCTGTCTGGACCTTCGACCCGTTCTTTGGCTCCGAGCCGCTATACCTTCAGAACTATGTGCTGGCCGAAATGTTTGCCAGGCAAGTGCACGAGGCGATGGATATCAAATTCGGCGCTAAGTGGCGGAGCCCCGCGGGCGAGTTCCTGAAGCGAAATCTGTTCTCCGTAGGCGCCCGCTATCGCCTCGATGAGGTGCTGATCAATATCACCGGCGAGCCGCTCAGTTCGAGCCACCTGATCCGGAGCCTTCTTCCAAGTTCAGCAGATGGAGCCTGCCCGTAACAACTCCAACCGCCAGACGTCGTCCGTTCGGCTGCCAGGACAGGCTCCGAATCGCGGCGCCTGCCCAGTACTCGGCCACGCGGCGTCCGGTTGCCGCCTCCCAAACGTTGACAAATTGATCTTCGGAACCCGATGCGACAAGACGGCGGTCGCCCGAGACGGCGCAAGCGAGAACCGGACCGTTGTGCTTCAATTCCACTCGGGGCGCTGCGGCTTCCGCGTCCCAGAGCCGCACGGTGCCGTCTTGTGAAGCCGACACAATTCCCGCAGGCCACGCGCACACCCGCACGGCCCCGGTGTGACCGCGTAGAGTTCCTGCCAGGTTGCCGGATTCTACTCCCCAAACGTGGAGAGCGCCTGCCTCATCGCCCGTGACCACGCGCGAGGAGTCGCGATCGGCGGCGGCTGCGCTAAGCGCGGCTTCGTGGGCATGGAGCGTATGCAGGAGCTGTCCCGTCGCGGAATCCCAGATTCTTACGGTCCGGTCCACCGAACCCGACACAATCCGGCTCCCGCCGGCAATTACCCGCACCAGCGTCACCCAGTCGGTGTGTCCCAGTAAGGTTCGGAGAAGTTCGCCGGTGCGGGCGTCCCAAAGCCTCACCGAGCCATCGTTGCCCGCCGACACGATCCAGTCTCCCGCGGGCGAGAAATCGCACGCCCGCACCGGGCCGTCGTGGCCTTGCAGGAGCAACATCACCTCGCTCGTGTCAGGGTCCCACAGTCGCATAGTGCCGTCCGCCGATGCCGAGAGCAGTCCCCGGCCGGGGAGGAACTTACATTCCAGGATCGCGCCCGAATGCCCGCAGAGCGTGCGTTCGATCTGGCCGCTCGCAGAATTCCAGAGCTTGATCTGATGCCGGTGCGATGCGGTCGCCACGCTCCTGCCGTCCGCGGACCACACACACGCGGACGCGGAAGTTGCGGGCCAGTGCAGCAATCCAACGGATGCTCCGGCGCGCGCGTCCCACAATCGCAAGGTCCCGTCCACCGAGGCAGAGAGGACGCGGCTGCCGTCGTGAGTAAAACAGGTGTCCTGCAATTCATCGGTGTGGCCCTTGAGTACCATCGGGCCATCAGCCGACTGCAAATCCCATACGCTTATCGTGTGATCCCTCGAGCCGACGACCAGCCGATTTCCGTCACGTGAGAAATTGCATGAGACCGGCCCCGGAGCGCGGCCCTCCAACTCCCGGAGTTGGGTGCGTGTTTCGACGTTCCACAGGCGCGCCGTTCCGTCGTCTGACAGGGCGGCTAGCGTTCTCCCGTCCGTCGACAGCGTCACCAACGCCACGTCGGACTGACCAGGAATCGAGCCTGCGAAACGCTCGGCTGCGGTGTCCCAAATGTCGAATCGGCCGTGTCTCAGCGCGATGATCGAATTACCGTCCGGCCTCACCGCGCAGCCGCTGAAGTGCTCCTCTTCGTCTTCGCCTGCCGGCCAGCTCGCATGGTCCTGGAGTCTGCCGTCTTCAAAGTGCCAGGTTCGGATTTCATCCGCGCTGCATCCGATGACCCTGGTTCCGTCTCTCGTGAAGGCGCAGAACGAAATCGTCTTCTGATTCTTGGACCGTGCTTCCGCGGTGATCTGCCGCTCGCGCGTATCGAGCACCTTCACACTACCGTTCATTGCGCCGGAAACAATCCACCGGCCATCCGGTGAAAATGCGCAGCAGTAGACAAAATCGTCGTGCACAGGAAAGACGAGAAGCTGCTTGCCGGTATCCGCATTCCACAATCGGATGCTGCCGTCCGACGATCCGGCGGCATAGCGCGTTCCATCCGGCGAACAGGCGCAGGGGATCGGGTAGCCCCACAGTTGAGGTTGGTCGGATGACAGCGCTTCGGCCGGCCGCTCCTGCCGTTGCAGTTCGCCCACATCCCAGATTTTCAACGTGCCGTCCCAAGACACCGAAACCAGGCGCGTACCGTCATCGAAAAATGTCAGTTCCCAAATCTCATTCGTGTGCTCTTGAGCGGCCGCGAGTTCCGCCCCGCTTTCTACATCGAACAAGTGGATGCTGCCATCCGCGCATCCCGAAGCGACGAGATCCCCTTCGCTCGAAACGGCCACCGCCCAGGAGAACGTCTCATGCTCTCCGTACGTGTGAAGCTCTTCGAGTGTGTCGGCGTCCCAGCACTTCAGCGTCATATCCTGCGAGGCTGTGAAAAGTCGGTTTTCCTTGCGCGAGAAACGGCAGGACATTACGGCCTGTTTGTGAGCTGCGACCGAGCGGACTTCCTCGCCGGTTGCCGCCTTTCGCACTTTCAACATTCCATCCCCGCCGACAGTTGCGATCAACGTTCCGTCGGGCGAGAAATCCGCCGAATAGGCCTGGCCCTGGTGCGCGTGTACGGTGTATTTTTCCTTGCCGTTGGCGGCATCCCACAATCTGAGGCCGCCGTCCCAGGAGACCGAGGCCACGTGTTTGCCATCGGGAGAAAACCGACAGCTCGGCACAGGTTCCTGGTGAGCCCCGTGCCACAACTCGTCGCCGGAAATGGCGTCCCACAC
>JADGNS010000617.1 GCA_017883355.1 Candidatus Solibacter sp. | reverse complement strand
CCGTCGAAACCGGAGCGCGTTTCAATCGCCAGCGCGCCCTGCCCCACGGCCGGACACATCTGCTCGGGCGCGAGAATCTCCGCGATGCGGTGGCCCCAACCCAGGCGCTTCAGGCCGGCCGCAGCCAGCAGAATCGCGTCGTACTGCCCTTCGTCCAGCTTGCGCAGCCGCGTATCCAGATTACCGCGCACCGATTCCACCTGGAGATCGGGCCGCAACTGGCGCAGTTGCGCGGCGCGGCGGAGGGAACTGGTGCCCACCTTCGCGCCAAGCGGCAAATCGGCCAGCTTCCTGCCCACCACGGCATCGCGTGGATCTTCGCGCACCGGTACGGCCGCCAGTACGAGGCCCTCGGGCAACTCGGTGGGCAGGTCTTTCAGGCTGTGTACCGCGAGATCGGCGCGCCCGTCGAGCAGCGCCTCCTCGATCTCCTTGGTGAACAGGCCCTTGGTCCCGACCTTGGCCAGCGGCACGTCGGTGATCTTGTCGCCGGTGGTCTTGATGATCGCGATGCGGCACTCGTGGCCGGCCGCGGATAGTTGCGCGGCGACCCAACGGGCCTGCCACAATGCGAGCTGCGAACCACGCGATGCGATGACGAGCATGAATCAGTCCTGTAGGTGGAACGCCTTTCGTATCGCCGCGATGACGGGCGCTCCCTCGGGCTTGCCGGCGTTGGAACGCAACTCCGAGATGGGTCCGTGCGCGATCTTGTTGATGATGCCGCGCGTCAACGCTTCCAGCGCCTCTTCCTGCTGAGGGGTGAGCGGACCGAGGCGGCGCCGCACCTTTTCGATCTCGCCGGCGCGGATCTGTTCGAGCTGTTCCTGGAGGCTGACGATGGTGGGCGTGACCTCGGCCACCTTGAGGCGCGCCATGGTGCGCTCCACTTCCTCGGTCACCAGCGTCTCGGCGTGGTCCGCCTCTTTCATGCGCTCGCGCAGGTTGGAGTTGACCACTTCCTGGAGGTCGTCGATATCGTAGAGGAAGACGTTGTCCAGGTCGTTGATGGAGGGCTCGATATTGCGCGGCACGGCGATATCGATGAGGAACATCGGCCGATTCCGGCGGGCCGAGATGACGCGCTGCATCTCGTCCTTGTGCAGGATGTAGTGCGGCGCGCCGGAGCTGGCGATCAGGATATCCACCTCGGGCAGCATGGCGGTGAAGCGGGGGTACTCCACGCACGTGCCCTGGAAGAGCTTGGCCATTTCCACGGCTCGCTCGTGCGTGCGATTGGTGACGAAGACGTGCGAACAGCCGGAGCGCCGCAGGTGGCGCGCCGCCAGTTCGCTCATTTTCCCTGCGCCCACAATCATCACGGTGCGGTTGGTGAGCGAGCCGAAAATCTTACGCGCCAGTTCCACCGCCGCGTAACTGACGGAGACCGCCATCTGCCCGATGCCGGTCTCGGAGCGGACGCGTTTGGCCACGCTGAAGGAGCGGCTCATCAGGCTTTCCAGCCAGCCGCACAGCGATCCGCAATCCTTGGCGGCGGCGTAGGCGGCCTTGAGCTGCCCCAGAATCTGCGGTTCGCCCACCACCATGGAATCCAGGCTGGCGGCCACGCGGAAGAGATGGTGTATGGCGTCGCGGCCTTCGTGGCGGTAGAGGTGCGGAGCGATGCTGGCCGAAGTGACGGCTTTGTGATCCGCCAGGAAGCTGTCCACGATGGCCTGCGGGTCCGCCGCGTCCTCTGTGGTCAGGGTGATTTCCACACGGTTGCAGGTGGAAAGAATGACCGCTTCGCTGACGCCCTCGCGCGATTTCAAATCGGCCAGCGCGGCGGGCAGCGTCTCCTCGCGGAAGGCCAGGCATTCCCGCACCTCGACCGGCGCAGTCTTGTGGCTCACTCCTGTGATCAGCAGTTTCATTTCAGCAGGAGGCTTCCCAGCCGCGCATGGGCGGCCCACGTCACCGCGGAAAACCCGACTACGGTCAGCGTCATGATCGCCGCTTTGCGCCCGCGCCATCCCGCGGTGACCCGCAGGCACACCATGGCGAGGTATGTCCCCCAGGTGAAGAACGAAATCGCAATCTTCGGCTGGCGGATCCAATCCGCCTTCAATTCGATGAATGCCCACGTGGCGCCGGCGATGACCGCCAGAGTAATCAGCACGAATCCCACGGCCATGAACTTGGACACCAGCTCGTCGAGCATGCCCAGGGGGGGCAGCCGGTAATAGAATTTGCTGGGCTTCTTGGACTTCAGTTCGCGCTCCTGGAAGAGATAGAGCACCGAAGCCACTGCCGTAAACAGCAGCGCCGCATACCCCAGCAGCACCAGCACAATATGCACGGTGAGCCAGGTGGTGCGCACGATGGGGCTGCTCCAGGCGCTCACCGGATTCCCCAGGGTGGCCACCAGCGCCATCACGAAGACCAGCGGGAAGATGAACACGCTCAAGCTTTCCACCTTGTAGCGCAACTGCACTGCGAGATAGACCAACGCCACCAAGAGAGCGCACATTGCCAGCGTCTCGTAGAAGTTGGCAATTGGACAGCGATTGTTCACGATGCCCTCTTCGATGATGGAGACGAAGTGGAATACCGTGCCCAGGGTGAAGGCGGTCAGGGCGACGCGAAACAGGTGCTCGCGGCGGCGAATCAGGGTGAGAATGGCATGCAGCAGACCGAGCGAATAGAACGCGGCGGCCACGCGAAGCCAGATGACGCTCATTTCAGCCATGGGCGTAGAGGTGAGTTAGAGTCCGAAATTACAGTATATCGCGGCGGGGCTGCATCCTGCCCGGCGCACCCGCACCGAGCCGGCTGTCGGGCGCACCGGCCCGCGGTTTGCTATGCTCCGGATTGCGACGAGAATAGAGCATGGAGACCAGTTCATGATCCTGCGGAACCTTCTGATCGGCGCGTGCGGGATGTTCCTTCCGATGTCTCCCGCGCGCGCGCAGTCGCTTCCGCAATCTCCCGTTCCCTCCGACTCCGCAATTCGCCGAATCCTGGTGGACCGCATCGACCGTGCGCGGCAAGGCGTGGGGATCGTGGTCGGCGTCGTCGAGCCGAAAGGTCGTCGAGTGGTTGCCCACGGCAGCCTGAACCAGGGCGATGAGCGCCCGCTCGACGGCGACACCGTCTTCGAGATCGGCTCGGTGACCGAAGTCTTCACCTCGCTGCTGCTCGCCGATATGGTCCAACGCGGAGAGGTCGCCTTGGACGACCCCGCGGCAAGGTTCCTGCCACAGGGCGTCAAAGTGCCGGAACGCGGAGGCCGGCGGATTACGCTCCAGGATCTTGCCACGCATACCTCGGGGCTGCCGCGAATTCCGTCCAACCTGAAGCCCGCCAATCCGGCAAATCCCTACGCGGACTACTCGGCGGAACAGCTCTACGAGTTTCTCTCGACCTACAAATTGTGGCACGACATCGGCACGGGATTCGACTATTCCAACCTGGGCGGCGGGCTGCTGGGACACGCACTGGCGCGACGCGCGGGCATGGATTACGAGGCCCTGGTGAAATCCCGCATTGCCGATCCGCTCGGCATGAGCAGCACCCGCATCACCCTCTCCACGCAAATGAAAGCCCGGCTGGCGGTGGGGCACAACGCCAAACTGGCGGCGGTCCCGAATTGGGACTTTCAGGCGCTGGCCGGTGCAGCCGCGTTGCGGTCGACAGCCAACGACCTGCTGGTCTTCCTGGCGGCCAACCTCGGCTACTCCAAGTCGCCGCTCGCTCCAGCCATGGCCGCCATGCTGAAAGTGCGCCGTCCGACCACGGCTCCCGACATGGAGATCGCGCTCGGCTGGGCCGTGACCGGCGACGGCATCGCCTGGGCCAACGGTAGCACGGCCGGATACCGAACCTTCGTGGGTTACCACCCAAAGTCCCGCGTCGGCGTGGTCGTGTTGTCGAATACGTTTACCGACACCGGCCTCACCGATATTGGAATGCATCTGCTGGGTGCGAGCAGCGCCCTGGCCAAACCGCCTGCTGGCCGCTGACCCCGATACCCTTTCTGGTCTTCGCCGCTTCGAATGCGCTAGCATTTCAATGAAAGACCGTTATGCGATTCCGTCACCTCGCCACCACCCTGCTGGTCGTCTCCTGCGCCGCTGCCCAGACGAAAGACACACCCAGGCATGGTCCCGATGTCCCCTACGTTCGCAGCTCGGATGCCGTCGTCGACGGCATGCTCAAGCTCGCCCGCACCCAAAAGAGCGACATCGTTTATGACCTCGGCTGCGGCGACGGGCGCATCGTCATCGCCGCCGCCAGGGAT
>JADGNS010000030.1 GCA_017883355.1 Candidatus Solibacter sp. | reverse complement strand
ACTACGAGGGAGCGCCTCTGATGGCATTCGAAGTGGTCTCCGAGTACGATACCGCTACCCGAGTGGAAAAGAAAGTGGCGGTATATCTGTCCCACGGCACCGCGGAGGTGTGGGTAATCTATCCGGAAGCGCGGCACGCCTGGGTGTATCGTTGCGGGGCGGACGGGGCGACGCGGGAGGCCGAGGCGATCCACAGCGAATTGCTGCCGGGGATCGAGATCCGGTTGGACGAGATTCTGTAGAGCCTACTCGACGAGGTCGCGGCGGCGCACCGTCGGGCGATCTTCGCCGGGTTGTTCGCCGGCATCCTGGCGGGTACGGAGTTGCGGACGGCCGTCGTCAGCCGCCTTTTTGCGCTCCTGCTGGGAGATCAAGCGCTGGCGGATGGCGGTGTATTCGGAGGTGTTCACCACGTACTCGGCTTTGGCCGGGAGGATGCGGCCGATCTCCTGCTCGGTCTTCTGGATGCGCGTGGCATCCATGGGGTGGGTGGAGAAGATGCGGGCCACGGTGCCGGGCTGTTTCCTTTCGAGCGACTCCAACTTCTCGAAGATGCTGATGGCGCCGTTGGGATCGTAGCCGGCGGCGTAGAGGTACTGCACGCCGAGGTAGTCGGCCTCCGATTCGTCCTTGCGGGTGAAGTGCAGGATCGCCGCGGGGATGCCGACGCCGGCACCCTGGCGGGCGACCGCGCCGCCAATGCCGCCGCCCAGGATCACTCCCCCGGCCGTCCCAGCGAGGTTGATGATTTGCGATTTCGTCGCCTGCCGGGTCATGTGGCGGGCGGCCACGTGGGCAATCTCATGGGCCATGGCCGCCGCCAACTCGTCCTCTTCGTTGGCGATCTTGAGGAGCGCGGTGTAGACGAAGACGTAGCCGCCGGGCAGCGCGAAGGCGTTGGGCGAATTGCCTTCGATCACCTGAAAGGTGAACGGCACCTTGGCATCGGAGTTGCGAGCCAGATTCTGGCCGATGCGGTTGACGTACTCGGAGATCAGCGGGTCTTCCACTACCTTGGCCTGGCGACGGACTTCTTCCGCCAACTGCTTGCCCAGCGCCATCTCTTTTTCGATGGAGTAGAGGTTGACGCCTTTGCCGACGTCGCGATTGCCGATCTGTGCCGGGTCGTCCTGCTTTTTCCGGCCGGCATCCTGGGCGAACATGGTACTGGCAGCCAGCGCCAGCAGGCAGGCCAGCGCGCATCGAAATGTCATCGCCTGCTCCTCAAGGCCATTATTAACGTATTGTAGAGAGAATGGGTAGCGAAATTGTAAAAAGTTGCGTGGCGGAAGTTCCCCTGTGGCAGCGCTACGCGGACCAGTTCCCGGTGCGCGAGAACCTGGTCTATCTGAATCACGCGGCGGTGGCGCCGCTGCCGAGGCGCTGTGCGGATGCGCTCAAACACCTGGCCGACGATTGCCTGCATTACGGGAGCCTTCACTATGGCGAGTGGCTGGCGGTCTACGACGGTCTGCGGGCGGCAACCGCACGGCTGTTGAATGCCGACCCCGGGGAGATCGCGCTGGTGAAGAATACGTCCGAGGGCATCGCCACGCTGGCTTTGGGCTTGGATTGGCGGCCGGGCGACCGGATGGTAGGCTTCCTGGAGGAGTTCCCGGCCAACCTATACCCATGGAAACGATTGGAAGCAAAGGGGGTTGAGGTGACTTGGCTCTCCATCTACGATTCCCTGGATAAGATCGACGAGGCCTGCCGGGGCGCCCGGCTGCTGGCCATCAGCTTCGTGCAATTCCTGGGCGGATACCGCGCACCGATTCAAGAAATTGGTGAGATTTGCCAACGTAACCGATGCATTTATTTTGTAGATGCGATTCAGGGGCTCGGTGCGTTTCCGCTGGATGTCCGGGCTTGCCACATCGACGCCTTGGCGGCCGACGGGCACAAGTGGCTGCTGGGCCCGGAGGGCTGCGCTATCTTCTACATAAATCAGGCGCTTCAGGACCGGGTGGAACCGGTGGAATTCGGTTGGACCAATGTGGCGGGCTACAACGACTACGGCTCGCGGGATATGACCTTGCGGCCGGATGCGGGGCGATATGAGTGCGGAACGCTAAATACTATTGGATGCTTTGGTTTAAAAGCGTCAATGGAGTTTTTACTTGAAGTAGGCCTAGGAGTAATAGCCCCGGTTGTCCAAAATCTCGGCGACCGGATTGCGTCCGGCGTCCGGGCCAAAGGATACGAACTCTTCGGGGAGCGAACGCCGCAAAACGGCGCCGGGATCGTGAGCTTCCGCAAGCCTGGGAAGGACGCTACGGAGACGGTGCGACAGCTCCGCGGGCAGAAGATCATCACGGCGGCGCGTGCCGGGTGGGTGCGCACGTCGCCCCATTTCTATATCAGTCCGGAGGAGATCGACCGGCTGATCGACGCGCTACCGTGACGGGCTGGTTGCGGAGGTATCCGCTCGCGGTGTTCCTGCCGCTCCAGGCAGTGCTCTACTGCTGGAATCTGGCGTTGCTCTCGCCCTGGGGCGACGAGGCGGGCACGCTGTTCGCGGTGCGCGGGCCGGTGGACTACGTCATCCGTTTTGCCGCGAACGATGTTCATCCACCACTTTATTATCTGCTGCTATATTACTGGCAGAGAATCCCATTAGGGATCGACTGGGCGGTCCAGGCGCGGCTCGTGTCCGTGCTCTTCGCGCTGCTGGGAACGGTGGCCCTCGACGGTCTGTGGGGGGCGCGCCTGGAGGAACGCCCGAGGCTGACGCTGCTCGGGCTGTGGACGCTTTCGCCGTGCCTGTTGTTATACGCGCGGATGTGCCGCTCCTATAGCTTGCAGGCGCTGCTGGGGATTGTGGCCGCCGCCCTGCTATCGCGCGTTGCCGCGAAATCCACGTGGCGGAACGGGGCGCTGCTGGCGCTGGCGCTGCTCGCCGCGCTGTACACGCATTACGTGGTGGGCATCGCGCTGGTGGCGACCACCAACCTGGTGCTGCTGTGTGGGTGGGGGAAGGTTGGCTGGCGGAAGCGCCTGCCCCACTGGCGCGCGGCTCTCGCCATCGATGGCGCGATTGCCATCGGGTATTTGCCTTGGATCTGGCGGCTGGCCGCGTCGCTGGCGTCGTGGGGCAACAACGGACGCAACTATACCTTGACTGGATCGCGCGTGCTGGAAGTCCCGGTGAAGCTCGCCTATTGGGGCATGTCCTTCGTGATGGGCGAAGCGGTTCCGGATTGGTTACTGATCCTGGGGGCGTTGCTGGTGCCGTTGGTGGCGGCGGTGGCGTGGCGGGGTGCGCGGCGAGCTCCCGAACTGGCGTGGCTGGCGGCGGGGCTGTCTGTCATCGGGTTCATCGGCGTGGCGCGCTGGGTTTCGTATCCGTTCGTACCGGCGCGGATGCTCTTCGTGCTGCCGTTTTTCCTGCTGCTGATTGCCCAAGGGGCCGCACGGGGAGCCGGCGTCGCGCCGCGCTGGGGCAACATGGCGGTGGCGGCCATGCTGTTGGTTTCGCTATCCGGTGTCTGGTGCTACTTCCACAAGACCGGCTTTCGCAACAAACAGTACCCGATGCCGATGCAGGAGATCGCCGACCGCATTCTGCGCGATTCGGGTGACGGAGATTCGGCGATCCTGGTGGACTCGAGCAATTCCGACCCGGTCGCGCTAGCCTATGCGCTCGGCGGGCAACGTTCGTTTTTGCAGACCAGCCTGCCGGAGACTGCGGACGCATTGACGCGGTTGCTGGAGGAACCGGGGGTGCGCACGGTCTGGTTCCTGCGCAATACTCACGACGTCTCGACGGCGGGGCTCAACGGCCAATTCCAGGCCCGGATCCGCGCCCGTATGGCGGAGACCGTACACCCGTTCGAGCCCTACACGCGGCTGGAGCGCGTGATTATGGGCACCGGCATGGGCAGGGCCATGAGCATGGCCAGGGGTACGCATGAAGTGCCGCGATATTTTCACGAATTGCTGGAGTTCCGGCGTTAGAATAAGCGCATGCTGCTCGGCGCCGTCACGTACAACGTCCTCAACAATATGGATCTGGAAACGGTCATACGGACCCTGGAGACCGCCGGATTCGACGCGGTGGAACTTCGCACCGGCCACAAACATGGAGTGGAGCCCGGGCTGTCCGACGCGGAACGCGGGAAGGTGAAGGATCGCTTCGAGCACAGCAAGGTACGGCTGCTGAGCTTTGGCACCACCTGCGAGTTCCAGTCGGCCGACGCGGCGGAGCGCAAGAAGCAGATCGACCTGGCCAAGGAGTTCATCGGCCTGGCGCACGATACCGGCGCGCTTGGCGTCAAGGTGCGGCCCAACGGGCTGGCCAAAGGTGTGGACAAGGAGACGACCATCCGGAATATCGCGGCAGGACTGCGCGAAGTGGGCGAGCACGGCTATGTGCACGGCGTGGAGATCTGGCTGGAAGTACACGGAGGGGAAACCCAGGTTCCCACGGTGGCCGCGGAAATCATGCGCGCCACCAATCACAAGAACGTCGGCCTGTGCTGGAATTCCAATCCCACGGACGTGGTGAACGGCAGCGTGAAGGCGAGCTTCGAGCTTCTACGGCCGTGGCTGAAGAGCTGCCACATCACGGAACTGGCCAGCAATTATCCCTACAAGGAGCTGTTCGGCCTGATGAAGAAGAGCGGCTACGACCGCTGGACGCTGTGCGAAGCCGCCGAAAGCAAGGAGCCGGAGCGATTCCTGAAATACTACCGCGCGTTGTGGCGGGAGCTGATGGCATAGGGGCGCGGGGCGGAGTCCGGGCTTCGCTCGGATGCACAAGGCGGAGCCTTATGCCAGTGTCTATAATGGATGCTTATCGCCAATTTTGAGGACGACCATGTCTCGTGAACTTCTCATCCAGTGTCCGGATGGGCAGATGAAAACCGTTTCGCTCGCCGGGGGGCGCTTGTCGATCGGCCGCTCCAGCGCCGCCGAGCTTTGCTTTCCGGAAGATGCCGGCCTCTCGCGGCAGCACTTCGCGTTCGAACCGGAAGGCGACGACTGGACGGTGCAGGACCTGGGCAGCAAGAACGGCACCTTCGTGAACAACATTCCGCTGAAGGCGCGGCTGCTGCTGAAACCGGGCGACCGGGTGACGGCCGGCCACCTGGTGATCGTGTACGCGCCCGACACGGCGAGCCCCGCGGGGCTGGTGGTTTTTGAAGGCGAGACGAACTCGCCCACGACATCCACGGTGGTCACCAGCCTGGAGGGTGCTCTCTCCAACCAGACCATGGCCTACGAGCGGGCGGGAGTGAAAACGTCGGCGCCGATGCAGGCGTTGATCCGCGCGGGCCAGGAGCTGACCAAGAACCGGCCGCTGGACGAACTCTTCCCGGTGATCCTGGACCTGGCCATACAGGCGGTCAACGCGCAGCGCGGTGTGCTGATGATCCTGGAGGGCGGCGAGCTGGTTCCGCGCGCCCACAAGGGCGATGGCTTCCGGATCTCTAGCGCGGTGCGCGACCGGGTGATGAAAGACCGCGCGTCGATTCTGGTTCGCGACGCGCAGTTGGACGACGCGTTCAAAGGCCGCATGAGCATCGTGGAGCAGAAGGTGCACACCATGATGGCGGCGCCGTTGCAGACGAGAGACCGGATCATCGGCCTGATCTACCTGGACTCGCCGTTCATTCTGCGCGAATTCACCAAGGACGACCTGAGCCTGCTCACGGTGATGGCGAACGTGGCGGCCATCCGGATTGAGAACGCGCGCCTGGCGGAAGTGGAACAGGCGGAGCGGATCATGGCGCGCGACCTTTCGCAGGCGGCGGAGATTCAGGGGCGCATGCTGCCGGAAAAAGCCCCCGAGGTTCCGGGCGCCGACCTGGCGGGATTCAATATGGCGTGCCACACGGTGGGCGGCGACTACTACGATTTCTTCACCTACCCGGACGGCCGGGTGGCGCTGGCGCTGGGCGACGTTTCGGGCAAGGGCATGCCCGCCTCGCTGATGATGATGGCCCTCCAGGCGCGGGTGCACGTGCTGGCCGAGGATTCGGGCAATCTGGCGCACTTCATGACCCGCCTCAACAAGGCTACCTGCGCCACGTGCCCGAGCAACCGTTTCATCACGTTTTTCTTCTCGGTGCTGAACGCCGCGACCGGGGAACTGGCTTACGCCAACGCGGGACACAATCCGCCGATTCTGGTGCGCTCTAACGGGGACGCCGAAATGCTGGAGGGCGGCGGGCCGGTGCTGGGGATCCTCGCCATCGCTCCCTATAGCGAGATGCACGCGCAACTGGAGCACGGCGACATGCTGGTGCTTTATAGCGACGGCGTGACCGAGGCCAACAATCCGGCCTATGACGAATTCGACGAGGAGCGTTTCATCGAAGTGCTAAAGGCCCATCGTACTCTGCCTGCTACGGAGATTGTGCAGGCCGTGATGCACGCTGTGACGGAATTCGCCGCCGGGGCGCCGCAGGCGGACGATATCACGCTGCTGGTAGCGAAGCGGCTCTAAGTGCTGACCGACCTGGTTCAGATCAAACTGCTGGGCGAAAAGAAGCGCCCGGAGAACGAACGCTTCCGCAAGCACATGAAGAGTTTCGATCACTCGGACCGCATTCTGCGGCGGATTGCCGAGGGTATCGAAGATTCGATGGATTGCCTGGAGTGCGCCAATTGCTGCCGGGTGGCGACGGCCAAGGTGACGGAGCGCGACGTGGAGCGCCTGGCCAAACATCTCCACGTCAAGCCCGCGCGCATCATGGCGGAATACGTGGTGAAAAGCGAAGAAGAGGGGCTGATTCTGCAACGCGACCCCAAGACCGGCTGCGTATTTCTGAGCGGCAACGAGTGTACGGTCTACGACGCGCGCCCGGAGGGTTGCCAGAAATTCCCGCACGTAGTACGCGGCAACGGGTCGATCGCCAGCCGCATGTGGGAACTGATCGACCGCGCGTGCTACTGCCCGATCGTCTATAATTCGCTGGAAGCGTTCAAGGATGAAATGGGCTTCAAGCGGTAGGCAGGAGCCGGGGAGGTTTGGATCATCATGCCCGATCGTCACGACTCAAGGCGGGGATTCCTGGCGAACCTGGCGGCGGCGCCGCTGGTAGCGGGCCAGGCGCCGGCGGGGCGTGCCAGGCCGCTCCATATTGTCTACCTGCACTCGCACGATTCCGGCCGCTACCTTTCCCCGTATGGGTATCCTGTACCGACGCCGAATCTGCACCGGCTGGCGGCCGAAGGAGTTGTGTTCCGGCGGGCGTTCAGTGCCGCGCCGACCTGCTCGCCGAGCCGGGCATCGTTGCTCACGGGGCAATGCGCCCATCGGAACGGGATGCTCGGGCTGGCGCATCGGGGCTTCTCCATGACCGATTACCGGCGCCACATGGTTCACACCCTGCGAGCGGCAGGTTATCGTTCGGTTCTTGCCGGCTTGCAGCACGTGGCGGCGAAACCGGAACAGATCGGCTATGACGAGATCCTGCGGCCTGCCAGCACGCAAGCGGCGGACGTGGCTCCCCTGGCGGCAGCGTTCCTTGACGGCAAACCGGCGGAGGCGTTCTTCCTCGATGTGGGCTTCTTCGAGACGCACCGGGAGTATCCGAAACCAACACCCGAGGACGACCCACGGTACATCCAGCCGCCCGCACCCATGATGGACACGCCCGCCACGCGCGCGGACATGGCGGCGTTCCATGCCAGCGCGCGGAATCTGGACCGCGGCATCGGGCAGGTTCTGGAAGCCCTGGCGCGTAACGGCCTGGCGGAAAACACGCTTGTGATCAGTACCACCGATCATGGTCTTGCCTTCCCGAGGATGAAGTGCAATCTCACCGACACGGGATGGGGCGTGTCTCTGATCTTGCGCGGCCCGGGCGTGTACGGAGGCGGCAAGATCTGCGATGCGATGGTCTCCCATATCGACCTGTTCCCAACTCTCTGCGAATGGCTGAAGATCCAGCCGCCAGCCTGGCTGGAGGGGCGATCGCTGATACCGGTTCTCGAAGGACGGTCGAAGGAGATCCACGACGAGGTTTTCGCGGAGGTCAACTATCACGCTTCGTACGAGCCGGCGCGGGCGGTTCGCACGCAACGCTACAAATACATCCGGCGGTATGGCGACCGGCATACGCCGGTGCTGCCGAACTGCGACGACAGCCCGAGCAAGAGCCTGTGGCTCGAGCATGGCTGGAAGCAGCAGACGCTGGGCACGGAAGAATTATACGACCTGGTGTTCGATCCGGCCGAGCAGTGCAACCTTGCAGCGGGCGGCAAGTCCTCCCCGATGCTGGATGAAATGCGCGGACGTCTTGACGGCTGGATGAAGCGGACCAATGACCCGCTGCTCAGGGGCCGCGTGGCGGCGCCGCCGGGAGCCAAGGTCAATCCGGCGGATGGCATCTCGCCGCGTGAGCCGGTGGTTGACGCCAACGCCCGCTAGCGGTGGTCGTGGCGGTCCTGCCTGTGTGCCTAACCGAACCAACCGAACCTGGAGCGCTGGAAATTCAGATTGCCCGGGATTATACTGGCGTCGTCAGGCATTGTTACGGAGGATCAAACGATGAAACGGTCCGGATATCTTTTGTTGGGAACGGTGGTAAGCATGTTGGCGCTGTTGCTGGGCTGCGCCAACAGCGGAACCCAGTCGGCGACAATCGACCCAGCGATGTTGAAGGCTTATGCTCCGTTGCCGGAGGCGGCGATGGCGAAAGAGCCGATCGCCGAGGAGAAAGTCACGCTGGGCAGGATACTTTTCTACGACCCGAGGCTGTCGAAGAGCCAGAAACTTTCGTGCAACAGTTGCCACGACCTGACGCAGTACGGCGTGGACAATCAGGCGACTTCGAGCGGCCACAAGGGGCAGAAAGGCGACCGCAACTCCCAGACCGTCTACAATGCTGCCCTCCATTTCGTACAGTTTTGGGATGGCCGCGCCAGGGACGTCGAAGAACAAGCCAAAGGTCCGGTGCTGAATCCGGTCGAGATGGCCATGACGTCCGACAAGCAGGTGATCGCGGTGCTGAAGTCGATGCCCGAATACGTGGACGCTTTCAAGAAGGCTTTCCCCAACGATAAGGATCCGGTTACGTACGACAACATGGGCAAGGCGATCGGAGCGTTTGAGCGCAAACTGATCACGCCGGCGCGCTGGGACAAGTTTCTGAAGGGCGACCAGACTGCCCTTACCGCGGCAGAAAATGCAGGCTTCCATACTTTCGTGGCCTCCGGATGCCAGACCTGCCACGCGGGCGCGCTCCTGGGCGGCAGCATGTACCAAAAAATCGGAGTTGTGAAGCCGTGGCCGGACACTTCCGATCCGGGCCGTTCCAAAGTGACCAGGAACGAGGCGGACAAGTTCATGTTCAAGGTGCCTTCGCTTCGCAACATCGAAAAGACCGGTCCATACTTCCACGACGGCAAGATCGCCACTCTGAAGGAAGCCATTGCGAAGATGTCGGAATATCAGGTGGGCAAGACGTTGAGCGACGCCGATATCCAATCCATCGAGAGCTGGATGAAATGCCTGACCGGCGAGATTCCCGCGGACTACATCAAACGGCCCGAGTTGCCCAAGAGCACCGGCAAGACTCCGAAGCCGATCGAAGGGGATTAAGGGAAGGGGCAGGGTCCACTGTATTTAAACCTTGACACCTTGCACCGTGCGCTCGACAAATGGCCCCTGATTTGCTAAGATGCAAACATCATTGTGGTACAACTGTCCGAGCACACCATTCACTTCAAGCCGGCACGTCATACCTCCAGCAATACATCCGAGGAGTAAACCTTAGGACATCTATGGCTTCTAACACGTATTCCCAGGGCGCCCAAGTCGAGCATCTGAAGTTCGGGTTGGGGCAGGTTCTATCCAGCAATGAGGAACGAATCGTCATTAAATTTGACGATCACGGCGAGAAGAAGTTTGTCACCACGCTGGTGATGGGCAGTTTGAAGAAGAGCGACCGCGCGGCTCCCATCGAGAAGAAGGGCACGCGCAAGAAGAAGATCGTCGTGCCCGCCACGGCATAGCACGCAGGATTTCGAGGACACTTTCGTTGAACGCAAGCCAGAAACGGTTATTTGAAGAGGCCCGCAAGCGCAATCCGGACCTCAAGATGCCATCCGAGACCAAACCGCCCGCGAATTGGTCGGAGGCCGATCTGCAGTTAGTGAAGCAGGGAGTCGGCGACAAGACCAGCCGGCCGGCGACTCCCGCCGCCGCCACCGGAGATGCCACGGGCGAAGCCCCGACCGGCGAACAGAGCGGAAGCGTGGTGACCTACTTCGAAGCCAAGGGCTTCGGGTTCCTGCGCCCCGACGATGGGGGAAGGGATATCTTTTTCCACGTCTCCCGCCTCTCGGAAGGCCTGGCCACGGACCTTCGGCCGGGCACCCGTGTGCTCTACGAGCTGGGTATGGACCGTACCGGGAAGATGGCGGCCAGCAGCCTGCGCATCCCGCCCCCGGCGGCTCCCGCGGCCGCCGAATAACAGCTATAATAGGAAGACTCCACAAGGTCCCACGCACGGATACCCTTGCGGGGTTGGTCTATTTTCATGTTCGACAACCTATCAGATAAACTGCAGCGGGTCTTCAAGAACCTGCGCGGCGAAGGCAAGCTCTCGGCCGAAAACATGGAGAGCGCCCTGCGCGAAATCCGCATGGCGCTGCTGGAAGCCGACGTCAACTTCAAAGTTGTCAAACAGCTCATCGAGAACATCAAGCAGAAGGCCGTGGGCGAGGAAGTGCTCAACGCCCTGTCCCCCTCGCAGCAGGTAATCAAGATCGTTCACGAAGAACTGATCAAGATCCTGGGCAGCCACGAATCCAAACTGCGCTACGCCAACGAACCGCCCAGCGTATTCCTGATTGTGGGTTTGCAGGGCTCGGGCAAGACCACCTCGACGGGTAAACTGGCGCGCTGGCTTTCCAGGAACGGCCATACGCCGATGATGGTGTCGGTGGACGTCTATCGCCCGGCGGCGCGCGAGCAGTTGAAGGTAGTCGCCCGCGAAATCGGCCAGCCGATCTATGAAGGCGTGCCCGGAGAGACGGCGCCGCTCGACCTGGCCCGCTCGGCGCGCCGGGAGTGCGCCAATCGGGGCCGCGACGTCCTGCTGGTGGACACGGCGGGCCGCCTGCATATCGATGACGACCTGATGGTGGAGTTGCAGCAACTGAAAGAGCAGCTCAACCCGGTGGAGATCCTGTTCGTGGCCGACGCCATGACCGGGCAGGACGCCGTCAAATCGGCCGATGAATTCCACAAGCGCCTGGGCATCACAGGCGTAATCCTGACCAAGATGGACGGCGACGCCCGCGGCGGCGGTGCGATCTCCATCCGCCACGTCACCGGGCAGCCTTTGAAATTCGTGGGCGTGGGCGAAAAGTTCGACGCGTTGGAGCCGTTCCACCCCGACCGTGCGGCCAACCGCATCCTCGGCATGGGCGACATCCTCAGCTTCATCGAAAAGGCCGAGGAAGCCATCGACAAGAAGCAGGCCGTGGAGATGCAGCGCAAGCTCATCGAGAACGATTTCACCCTCGAGGACTTCCGCAATCAACTCAGACAGATCCGCAAACTGGGTCCCCTGGAATCGCTGCTCGGCATGATGCCCAAGGTGGGGATCCTGAAGGAGCTCCAGGGCGTCAAGGTCGACGAGAACGAAATCAATCGCGTGGTGGCCATCATCGATTCGATGACGTTCCGCGAGCGCGACAATCATATGATCATCAACGGAAGCCGGCGCCGGCGGATCGCCAAGGGCAGCGGCACTTCCGTGCAAGAGGTCAACCAGTTGTTGAAGCAGTACGGGCAGGCCAAGAAGATGATGAAGACCTTCTCGGGTGGCTTCATGGGCAAAAAGCTCGGTAAGATGAAGTTGCCCGGCGGGTTTCCATTCGGCAATCTGCCTTCGTAAATTTGGGAAAGGTTCGGGCAGGTCATTCTCGAAATGTGACCGGCCCCACATTGGAGTATTCATGTTGATGATTCGCCTATCGCGGTTTGGCAAGAAGAAGAAGCCGTTCTATCGTGTGGTTGTGATTGAGAAGGAGCGCGCCCGCGACGGCCGCGATCTGGAAGTAGTGGGACACTACAACCCGCTCACCTCGCCGAAGAAGGTCATGCTGAAGCATGATCGCATCGAGCACTGGGTCAAGAACGGCGCCCAGCTTTCGGACACCGTCAAGAGCCTGGTGGAAAAGAACCCTCCCGTGGCCGCGGAACCGGCGATCTAGACCGGACGCGAAGCGTAAGGAATCGAACCCCTGCGCAAGTTGCCGCTGGCAAGTGGATCAACGGGTTCGGTTACCATGAAGTCTGGGGAGGCGGGGTGAATGAAACAGTTGGTTGAAGATATCGCGAAGGCTCTGGTTGACATCCCGGAAGAGGTCGTGGTCCGCGAGGTGGCGGGTGAACAGGTCACCGTGCTCGAATTGCGCGTGGCCCCGAGCGATCTTGGGAAGGTGATCGGCAAGCAGGGCCGGACCGCACGCTCCATCCGCACCATTCTCGGAGCGGCGGGAATGAAGCTGAATCGCCGGTTCACGCTGGAAATCCTTGAGTAGCGAGCCGGAAACCGCCTGGGTCGCCATCGCCCAACTCGGCAAGACGCGAGGCAACCGGGGCGAAGTGACGGCGGTGATGCTCAGTAGCAAGCCGGAACGGTATCAGGCTTTGCAGGAAGTTTTCCTCTTGGCCCCCGGGGGGCCCGCCGGGGGCGAGAAATACCATATCGAAACCACCTGGTTTCACGGCGGCACGCTGGTTTTCAAGTTCCGCGGTGTGGATACCATCTCCGATGCCGAGAGCTTGTACGGCCGCGAAGTGCGCATCCCGGCCAGCCAGCGGACGGCGCTCGATGAGGGCGAGTACTTCCAGAGCGATCTCATCGGCTGCGAAGTGGTGGACCGGCGCAGCGGCGAATCCATCGGTCGGGTAACCGCCTGGGACGATGGTGGTGGCACCGGACTGCTGGTGGTCGACGGCAATCTGCTGGTTCCGTTCGCGCGCTCCAT
>JADGNS010000616.1 GCA_017883355.1 Candidatus Solibacter sp. | reverse complement strand
CAGGATCTGATCGCTCTTGGGGTTCACGGTGCTAATGTCGAACTGCGAACCCATGCGGTTGTAGCGCTCCAGGTAGGCCAACTGGAATTCGTAGCGCAGACCGATGTTGACGGTGAGGCGTCTGGAGACTTTCCAATCGTCCTGGAAATACCAGCCGAAATAGGGGCGGCTGATGTAGTAGCTGGTGTTGTTGTCGATGTTGCCAGAGGTCGGCATGCCGAGCAGCAGGCTGGCCACACCCAGAAACTGATCGGTCTGGTTGATCGCACGGTCGGTGGCGCGCTGCGTCAGGCCGGAGCCGAAGGTGAAAACGCCGTACGCCTGGCCGGGATTCACGTTGCCGCGCGCTTCGTAGTTGTACTCGAATCCGATGTGCATCGAGTGGCTGCCCTTGGTGAGCAACAGGCTGGGGGTGAAGATCCAGCGGTTATACGGCGACCAACTGAAGCTGCCCGAGCCGAACAGCGCACCGGTGTAGCCTCCGATACTGATGTTGGGGAGCACCGAATCCGACACCGTCGGGGCATGGATCATGTTGGTCATGCCGATGGATTGCGCGGAGATGGCGCGCGCCGTGTCGGAATAGCCCGGGGTCAACTGCACGAAGCGGAAGAAACTGGCCTTGATGTCCAGCACCGCGGTGGGGGAGATGAAGTGCGTGTCGTTGAGGTTGAGACCGGTAAAAGTGCGGTTGTTATCGATGTTGCCCTGCGCCACCGGCTTGGGGAACGTGTTGGTGGAGCGGAACTCGTAACCGTGGAACTCGCTGAACAGCGCGTAGAACTTGTTCTTGAGACCGAAATTGTGGTCCCAGCGCACGATCGGCTGGTTGTACCAGTAGCGTCCCGTGTTGGCGGCGTTGACGTAGTTGCTGGTGATGCCGGCCGCGCCCTGGCCGGGTGCGTTCGGCGCGGGCAGGTAGGAGAGGATCTTGGTGGCGATGGGGCTGATCCGGCTCTGCGGGATCGCGTTACCGGGGAACGGACTGCGCCAGTAAGCGGAACCATTGGTCCCGGCGCAGGGCTCGGTATCGGGCGCGCCGGTGCCCGCCGTGCAGGGGTGCGTGGTCAGGGGGTCGTAGACCGACATGTTGTACTTGGAGAAGTTCTGGCCGGCGCGCAGATCGAGCGGCACGGCCTGCTGTCCGGCGCCGGGGAACGGGATGACTTCCTGCCAGCCTTCGTAGCTCATGAAGACGAAGTCCTTTTCCTTGCGGATGGGACCGCCGAAGGTGCCGCCGAACTGGTTCTGCTGGTGGTTGCCTTTGGGCGCGCCGGCATAGTTGTTGCCGAAGTTGTTGGCGTCCAGGACGCCGTTGCGGAAATAGTCGTAAATCGTGCCGTGCCAGGCGGCGCTGCCGCCTTTGATCACGGTGTTGACGACGCCGCCGGCTTCGTGGCCGTACTGGGCGTCGTACACGGTGGTCATGGCGCTGAATTCCTGGATCGCGTCCACGCTGGGGGCGAATTCCCACTGGCTGCCGTTATCGCTGATCGCGGTACCGTTCATCATGAAGACGTTGTTGCCGTTGCCGCCGCGGGCGCCGTTGAACTTGTAACTGCTATTGACGTCCCAGCCGCGCGTGCCGCTGAAGCCGGACGCGCCGAACTGCTCCTGCGTGAAGATCACGCCCGGGGTCAGGGAGAGCAGCATGTAGCTCTGGCGGCCGTTGAGCGGATACTCCTGCGTCTTGGTGGGGTCGAACACCAGGCCGCGCGAGGCATCGGCGCTCTCGATCTGTTCCTGCTGGCCGGTGACGGTGATTTCCTGGCTCATCTGGCCCACGGTCAGACGGATCGGCAGATTCAGCTTCTGGCCCACGGCAAGGGTGATCGCCTCGCGTTTCAAGGTCTGGAAGCCGTTCGCGGTGATCTCAATGTTGTAGACACCGGGTTGCAGAAGGGGGATTGTGTAGAGGCCGTCGGTTGACGTCTTGGTTTCGCTGGCGGAATTGACCGCGGTGTTGACGGCTTTCACCGTGGCGTTGGGAATCGCCGCTCCGCTGGGGTCCGTGACCGTGCCACTGAGGGTAGCGCGGAATTCCTGGGCATAGAGCCCGGCGGACAGAACAAGAAGCGCGAAAAGACTTCGCTTGATCATTGAATTACCCTCTCTCATTTGCTGCTTTTTGGCTCCCGGCATGGGGAGCGGTACTTCCCGCGGGCGCGAAAAAAGGTGAAAATCCCGGTTTCGTCACCGTACGGCTAAAAGTCTGAAAATCAAGCTGATCGTAACGGATATACCGATAAAAATCCAGGGGTTTTCGACACATTGGCGCGCTTTCCTTGGTTCTGTACTTCCGGAGGGCTAACTATGAAATTCGGGATAACTCGGGACGCTGGAATTTCATGAAATACCGGGCCGGACGGTAAGTTCTGCCCGCACCTATCCTGATTTTCATAGGTGAAGGTCTTTACATATGTTTACGGTTGCGGGGGTTGGGGACCGCGGGTCCGGGACCCGCGCGGACCGGGAGGCCGCCCCACAAAAAAGATCCGGCCGCGACGCTGTATGCGTCGCGGCCGGAATTGGAGGAAAGAAACAGAGGCTCGCGATTACATCTCGAAACCGAGGCCCACCATGGGAACGAAATCATGGAGCAGCGTGCCGTATTTCACGCCGGCAGGTGGAGTAATGATTTCCTTGGGAAATGCGGTGATGTAGTCACGGAATTCGGTGCGCACAAAAACCTTCCTGGTGAGGGCGAACTTGACACCGGCGCCGACGCTTGCCATGGGCTTCATGGTTTGCGTCTTGGTGAAGTAGCCGAACTGGCTGAGCGGCTGATAAGCGGCTTCCTTACCGGTGCCGCGGAAGACCTTCATGCCGCCGCCAGCGGCCGCGAAGAGCTGGACCTTGCCGCTGTTCCTGGTGGATTTGAAGATCACGTCGTAGTGGATGACATGGGACATGCCGGCAAAGGTGGCTTCGCTGCCGCCGCTTTTGAGCCGCAGGTTGCTTTGCAGGTAGGCGTAGCGGAGTTCGCCGCCGATGTGCTTGTACTGGCTATAGCCGATGTACCCGCCTAAGGCGGCGCCGGTCTGAAAGCCCGCGGTGGCGGAACCGACTCCGCCGCTCACCGGCACGCTATTGAGGAAGCCGCCGCCGCCGGCGCCGCCGAATTCCCACTGCTGCGCGGAACCTGCCGCGGCGGCAACGGTGAGCACCAGCATCGATCGTAGAAGCGTTTTCATGGTCAATCTCCTGTAGCTATTTCACAACCCGTACATCGAGCGAAGTGGAACTGCCGCCCTGTGCGATGACCAGCGGTATGGACAAACCGAGCGGCACCGAGCGCGGAACCGTGGCATTGATCTGATAGACGCCGACGGAGCCGGGCACGAGGCCCGCGTATTGCACGTCGAGAGCGACGCCGCCGAGTTGGACGATGGGCTGAATCACCGCGCTGGGCAGCGGATCGGATGGTGCGGGCATGCCGGAATCGATGGCCGGGGAGGTGCGTCCCAGGCCGGTGGCCCAGATGACGATGGAATCGCCGGGGTGCACCGGATTGGTGGGGGTCACGAAATCGCCGTTATCGGCGCGGGTGATGGTGGCCAGGCCGGTTTCCGGTCCGGCGGTGCCGGTGTGAAAGACGCTGGGCGCGGCGGAGAGGATCGAGAAATTGAAGTTGTCGCTGATACCGCCCGGGGTACGCAGCGTCATCTGCGCATTGCCATCGACGTTGAAGGGCAACTGTCCGTTGATCTGCTGGCCGCTGACAAAGAGCACGGGGACGGCTACGCCATTGACGGTGAGGCAGCTTTCGCCGAGCGCGGTGGGCAGCGGAATTTCCCTTGTGGCGAGGTTGAGCGGGGCCATCTGCTGGCCGTAAACGCTGATCAGCCCGCCGGGGGCCACGGGGAGTTTGCCGTCGGCGGCGTTGACCACGGAGGTAATCTTGGGCGGCGCGACGGCGGCGTCGTAGTTCCAGGGCAGAACGCTGAAGCCGGAGACGGAGAGCGAGATCACCGCGCTGCGGTCGTACAGGGGGGCCAGGGAGCGAAGGAAGCTCATGCCGGTACCGGTAGCCGAACCGGAGCCGGTGGGGAAGAGGGCGCCGCCGGTTGGGGAGACCGCGAGCAGCGGCGCTTCGACGAGCCGCGTGGGCTTGCCGGTGACCGAGCTCTGCGTGGCATCGAAACGTTCAATGATGCCCGGGGCGGAGGACGACGAGGCGGTAGTTCGAAAACCGCTCTGATCGATAAAGGCGAAGCCGGAGGCCGTGCCGGACGCGGTTTCCATCACACCGGCG
>JADGNS010000615.1 GCA_017883355.1 Candidatus Solibacter sp. | reverse complement strand
CGGATGGTGATCAGCCCGCGATCGAGCGCTGCCACGATGGGCCCCTCATTGTGCACTTCGAAGTTGACGCGCGGCTTCTTCGCCGCGCCCGTGCCCACCGAGTGCGCCTCCAGCTTCGTCACCTGCAGCGTCCCGCGCAGATCCTGCGCGCGCGCCGCCGGACCCGCCACGCTCACTTGTCCGTCCAGCGATCCGTCGAACGTCCGCACGGTGCTCTCGAGCCACGCATTGAGCCCCGAGTAAGTAACATTCGCGAAACTGACCTGCGCGTCTACCGGATAGTCGCCGCCCAATTCCATCCGGCCACTGCCCTTGATGGTAGAGCGCGCGAAATTCGAATTCAGCGCGAACGCCACTTCCTTGCCGCGCGTCTCCGCGGTCGCGGTCAGGTCGCCCAGCGGCTTTTTGTCGAGCGCCAGACCGCGCGCCCCGATGTTGGCATTCAGCGTCGAGAAGAGCGGTACCGCGTTCTTGCGCAGCGTGGCCGCACCATCGGCCGTCACTTCCACTACTCCCGTGAGGCCGCTCTTCACCTGCCGCACCGCGTGCAGGCTGCCTAACTGCACCTGGTTGCTGCCCACGTGGAACTGCACGCGCCCGTTTTCGAAATCGCCCACCGGGTGCTCCAGGGACGCCGTTAGTTCAAGGGTGGATGCGCCCGCCGCCAGCCGCATATCGGTCACCCGAATGGACTGGTTGGTGTAAGCGATATTTCCCTGCAGGCGAGAGAATGGCTCGTCGTATGCCTTGCCGTTGGTCACGGTGAGATTCACGTTGGCCTGCGGCGCGTCGAGCGTCCCCGATACGTCTCCGGTCACCGAGAGCGTTCCGCTCACCGCCAGGTCGCGCCTTCCCGCCACGGCCAACACGCGATCGATCGGCAGGTTGGCGATCTGCGCGCTCGCCGTCGTCTCGTGCTTGCCGGTCAGCACGGTACTGCCGTTCACTTTGATGGTGGAACCGGCAAAGTCGGAACTCACGTTGTACTGGATCGCCTGCCCCGCCGTGGCCGCGGCCACCGTCAGGTCGCCCAACCGCTTGCCTTCCATTTCGAGTCCGCGGACGGCCGCGTTGGCATTCAGCGTGGCCAACTGCACGTCACCGGCGACTTGGCCGGTGGCGTCCGCATTGAGCGTCAGCGCGCCGCGCAGGCCGGGCCGGTCTTTCACCAGCCTTTGGAACTGCGCCAGTTGTACCTGATTGCTGGCCACGTGCGCACGGAACGTGCCGTGTTGCAGATCGTTGAGCGCGTGGCGGTAGGAGCCGCTGGCGTCGATGCGCGAGGGTCCGGCGACAAACGCGAGCGAGGGCACGTCGACCGAGCCCTGCGTCATCACCGCATGCGCGGCCAGCGAATCGAAGCGTTCGCCTTCGATGGTTCCGTTGACCACGGTGACATCCGCGTTGCCCAGCGGATCGCCCAGCGTCCCGCTGACGTGCGCGTCCAACGTCAACGCGCCGGTCACGGGTACCGACGACGACTGGCCGGCGAGGGCCAGCACATCCCGCACGTCGGCGTTGCGCACGGTGACATCCGCGCGCAGCGGCTCGAAGTTCTCGGGCTTCCAGTTGCGCAGCCCTACACTCGCGGCGAAGTCGGCTTCGAGCAGCCCGCGCGCCAGCACTCCGTGGTTCACCGACGCCCCGGTTTGCGATGCCTCGAAGCTTGTGGCGAGGCGCGTGAACGGCCGGCCCTCGGCCGTGAAGTTGGTCACCGCCACATCACCGGAGATGCGCGGCGCGCTCAGCTTTCCGGTGGCCGTCAGGGTCACGGTGGCTGCGCCGCCCGGGTTGAACTTCACCGGCAGATCCCCCGCTACCGGCTGGAAATCCGCCAGATCGCGCGAGACCGCGCGCACTTGAATCCGCTGCCCGAGCGATCCCGAAAGATCGATGCGCGTGTGCGGCAGCGCGAGGTACGACGGCCCTAACGTCACGGTATCGGCGCGGCCGTTGTAATCCACGTTCAACTTGCCCGACACCGGCACGCCGCGCGTCCCTGGCGCGATTCCGAGGCCCGCGCGCGCCACTACCGCAGCCGGATTCTTCAGGCTGCCCTCTGCCTCTAACGGCCCCGACACTACGCCGTCATATCCCAACGGCTTGGCCAGGAATGCCCGCGCCAGTTGGTCGATATCGAAATTGTGCAGGTTCCCGGAGAGCCGGAAGCGGTCCAGATTCTCCAACGACGCGGAACCCGTGAGGCTGCCGCCCAGCGCGCCCAACCGCATCCCGTCGAGAGCGATGCGGGCGGCGTCCGCGGTGACGCTGGAATCCAGGCTGACACCGGCGATTTGCGTCGTCCCCTGCCGGAAGGCCACGTTGCGCGCGGCGAGATTGGCCGTCATGCTGTAATCGTTCGCGTTCGTGTAGGACGCGCTTCCGCCGAGTCGCGCTGTGCCATCCGGCCGGGCCGCGACGCGGAACAGGCGCCCCAGTTCACCCAGCGCCAGCGTGCTCTGAAACTGCACCTGCTTCGTGGTCCCTGACGCTTCGATGTTCGTCTGCCCCAGGTTCACTTTCGCGTTCTGCACCTTGATTCCGGCATCGTCCATCGACGCCGTGATGTCGGCGTTCAGTATCGCCGGACCGTGCGCCGTATCCAATGGAATGCCGAGCGCCGCCAGTTGCTTCACTTCGTCGATGGCCAGGCGCGCGACCACATGGGCGTTGGTGCGCGGCGCCGCCAGGTGTTCCATCGCTCCCGTGATGGTAACCTGCGACTTCGGCGTGTGCAGCAGCGCGTTGGTCAGCCCGATCCGGTCCTTCTCCAGCGTCACCGGCAGCTTCACGTCCACACGGAGCGCGTTGACGTAGAGCGGGCTGATATCCACCTCGCCCGTGTACCGCGAGGTCACATGGTTGAAGCCGAGTGCGGCGCGCAGATTTTCGCCGCTGACGTTTAATTCGCTCTGGCGGTCGCCGAATTTCAGGGTCCCGCCGCGCAGATCGAACTTGCCGACCGCCAGGTCCACGACGGTCGCTAGCGCACTCTTATCGCTCTGGACGGCCACCTTCGGCGACGGCACATTGGTGTGCCCGTCCGGATAGACAATCACGTTCGCCTGCGGCCTCTCCAGCAGCAGATAGCCGATATCCACGAAACCGTGGAACGGCGAGAGCAGCTTCAAATCCACCTGCAGCAAATCGGCGCGCACAAGCGGCGCGGCGTCCGCCGGCTCCAGGCCATGCACCACGAAGTTGCGGACCTGCGCGCGCAGGTGCGTCCAATCGAAGGTGAAGGAGCCGATCTCGGCGCGCCCGCCCGTCCCGGTCTCCACGGCGGCGACAATCTTCTCTCGCACCAGGTTGCGGAACCACTCGGTGCGCACAATCGCGATGCCTGCCAGGAACACGACCACCATCAGCGCGGCCAGCCCGCCACCCACCCAAAGCGCGATGCGTTTCGCCCGGCTCACTGGAACGCCCCCTTCTTGAACTGAATCCGCGTATTGCTTCGCGCCTCCTTCAGCCAGACCTCCATCTGATCCTCCACCGTCGTGTCTGCGGAGCGGTCGGCCGATTGGGAGCGGTCGGCCGCTGGCTCGGCCTGCGCCGCGGCCGGCGCCGCCATCGTCATGTGGAATCGCAGGTCGGTGAAGCGCATCGCCGCCGCCTGCCACAGCAGGTGACGCTTGACCTCGTCCTCGGTCAGTCCATGGTTTTCCAGCGCCGCGCGAAATGCCGGAATGCCCTGATAGTTCTCCTGCTGGAACTTGCGAAGCGCCGCCTCGCCTTCACTCTCCGCGGGCATCGGATAGCCGCCGATCTGCATTTCGGCGCGGATCAGTTGCTGGTCCACCAGCCTCTCCGCCGCTTCCTTGCGCTTGCCGGCGGCAAGATCGAGCGGCTGCCCGTTGAAGAACTCCGTGAGCCGCACTTCCAGAAGCACCTCGGATTCCGTGATCGCCTGGTTGCCCACCACCACCGCCACGCGATCGATCACGCCTGCCGCCACGGCGGCCACGGTGAACGCGATTGCCACGAGAGCCTGTCTTATCATCAAAATGCCTGCCCGATGGAAAAGAAGAATTGAAAATGACTGACGCGCTGGATGGCCGGCGTCGCCTGATTCAACAGCAATTGCAGGTAGGTGCCCTTGAGGCCGTTGAAAACCGGCGGATTCAGACTGTACGCCAGATCCAGCCGCACCGGTCCCACCGGAGTTTTATAGCGCACTCCGAACCCGACGGCCTGCACCATGTAGTTGAAGTCCGTCTTATCGCGCTGTTTGTAGCGGAACGAGATGCTGCCCAGAT
>JADGNS010000029.1 GCA_017883355.1 Candidatus Solibacter sp. | reverse complement strand
CCGGCGCCGGCGATCGTTCTGCTCGGCGAAGCCACGTGGACCACGGAGGCGTTAAGGCTCGGCGTGCGCGCGGTGCTGCCTCCGGACGCCGGGGCCGCCGAGATCCTGGCGGCGATCCAGGCCGCCGCCGCGGGCATGGCGGCGATCGATCCGCGCGACCTGGAGTCTCTGATTGCCGACGGCGGACGGCAATCCGCGGCGGAGCCCGCTACCCCGCTTACGGCGCGCGAACTCGAAGTCCTGCGCATGCTGGCCGACGGTGCGGCCAACAAGACCATCGCCTGGAAACTCGGTATCAGCGAGCACACGGTGAAATTCCACGTGGCGCAGATTCTGGCCAAGCTGAATGCCGGCACGCGCACGGAGGCGGTCACGCTCGGCATTCGCCAGGGATTGATTCTGTTATAGGCGAAGAGTCCGAGCTTCGCTCGAATGGACAAGGCAGAGCCTTATCCCACTACGCGGTACTTGTCGCGGCATTCTTTGGAACAGAAATGCAGCAACTCCCCGTTCACGGTGCGTGTCACGCTGGCACCGGCGGAAACATAGGTTCCGCAGACAGGATCTTTCTTCAACTCGCCGCCCGCAACCACGTTGGGCCGGGAAGGCGGGGAAGCTTGTTGGGAGGGGCGCGTCACGTCGCGCCTGGTTTGGAAAATACCACGCAGGAACGATCGCAGGAGGGCGAAAACCAGCAGGGGAAGAAGGATATCGAGGATGAGATAACGCAGCATGGGGTCGGGGCGGGGAGGCAACGCTCCCCGCCCCGGAACTCACTTACCGAGACTACTTCTTCTTCTTGGGAGCCGGCGCGTTGGGATTCTTGTAGGACGTGTCCAGCTTGGAGCCCAGGGATTCCAGCATGCCTTTCGCCGAGTCGGCGAACTGCCCGGTGGGCGCCAGTTCCAGGTATTTCTGGAACGCTTCCGCCGTGCCCTCCACCGGCGTCACTTTGCCGTCGGCCGCGAACGACGCCTTACCTAACAGGTAGACTCCCCACTGGTAATAGGAATCCGCATGTTTGGGGTCGAGTTCGATCGCCTTCTTGAATGCCTGTCCGGCTGGTTCAGACTGTCCGGCATTCACCATCATGGCGCCCATGTTGTAGTAGTATTGTCCGGCCTTGGGCGGGTCGAGTTCCGCGGCCTTCTGCAGTTCCGCCTGCATCTCCGGGAACTTCTTTGCCTTGCCGAGCGCCAGGGCGAAGTTGTTGTGCGTGGCCGCGTCCGCCGGATTCAGTTCCAGCGCCTTGTTGTAGCCCTCGATGCCCTTGGCCATTTCGGCGTCGAACTCCGCGCCGGTCTTCGCGGTCGCCGCATTCACGTGCGCGTCGGCGAGCTGCGCCCACACCGCCACCTGCTTCGGATCCAGTTCGCTCGCCTTGGTAAGTTCGGTGACGGCAGTGGCATAATCCTTAGCCGTCATCGCGGCCATGCCGGCCGTGAACGCGTCGTTCAGTTCCTTGTTCTTCTTCATCGACGCTTCGCGCTCTTTGAGGGCCTTGTCGTACTTTTCCTTGTCCTCCTTGCTCATGCCGCGTTCCTGCTCTTTCGACAGGCCGGGACCGGTGCCGGTCGCCGCGGCTTGCATCTGCGACTGCTGGGCAGCCCGCATCTTGGCGATCTTCGCCAGGTCGAAGTTGACCGGAGTCGGGTCGCCCAATCTGGTGCGCACGCCGTTTACGCCGTCCATTTCCTTGCCATCTACTTCGACGGTGATGTTATAGGTGCCCAACGGCAGACCATTGTAGAAGTAGTGACCCTTCTTGTTCGTGTTGCACTTGTAGTTGCCCTTGATATCGGTGCGCAGGATTTTGACCAGGGCGTTTACTTTCGGGGTCCCGTCCTCGCCCTTTACGTCGCCTTCGATCGCCGTGATCTGGGCGAAAGAGGTCAACGCCAGCAGGCAAGCTCCCGCCGCGGCCACAGCCATGTTGCGAAACTTCATAAAAAACCTCCAACTAGAGACGATTCAGTATTAAACTCCAGTATACCGTAACCGGTGACGGTTGTATCTTTGAATCCCTATTCGTCAAACAAGCCAATCTGTTCCTTGGCCGGCGGCTTGGGCTTGCGCTTTTTCAGGGGACTTCCCACCACGCCCAGCACCTCGACGGCGGCCAGCGAACCCCTGGGAGCCCATACGCGCTGCTGGTTGCCGAAGGAATCGGGCGGGATCACGGTGAACCCGCCAGCTTCCAAGAGCATGAGATTGTTGGGGATAATTCCCTCCAGCACACCGCCGTCCCGAAACCGGAGGTTGACCCACAGCCCCGCCATCTTGGGTCGTGTCTGAAAAACCTGCCGCTGGGGTTCGGCAGCGCCCTCGAATTCCTTTACGAACGCCACCAGCTTGATATCGGGATAGGGGATGATCGACACGTGCCCCTGATCCGAAATCAGCTCCACCCCCTCCGGCTGCAGAAACGACGTTGGGTTGACGTATCCAGCCAGGGTTTCCCGGTCGTAACGGCGGATGAGGGCTTTTTTGGTGGTGGAAGCGGGCAATTTTCCTCTTTGCGACAACTATGTTTCAAACATTTCGCGGCTTATTGTATCATTGGCACGATGTCTGGAGCGCTTACGGAAGGGTCGGCACACCTGCGTAACCAGATTACCGCCTTTTTGAACTTCTGCCGCCTGGAGAAGGGCCTTTGCGCCAATTCACTTGATGCATATACCACGGATCTCGCTCGTTTTAAAGAATTTATCGGCGATTCCATAGAGCTGCCGGGGACCGCGGAAATCCGTCTTTATATCGATAACCTGTACCAATCCGGGCTCAGCGGCCGCTCCGTCGGCCGTCACCTCACCACGATTCGCAACTTCTACGGTTTTCTCCTGAGGGAGGGCGAGATCACCATCGACCCCACGGAGCACCTGCGCACCCCAAGGCAGTGGCAGACAATTCCTAAGTATCTGAATCTGGAAGAGATCGAGAAAATCATCCAGGCCCCGGACCGGTCCCGACCCACCGGCATGCGCGACGCCGCCATGATGGAACTGCTGTACGCCTCGGGCCTGCGGGTTAGCGAATTGTGCAAAGTAGGGGTCAGCGATCTGAACCTGGAGCTTGGCGTGCTGCGTACTACCGGAAAGGGCAACAAGCAGCGCCTGGTGCCAGTGGGCAAGAGCGCCATCCTGGCCGTCCGGGCCTACCTCGAGACCGGCCGGAGGGCGCTGCTCAAGGGGCGCGCCAGCCGATACCTTTTCATAACCGCGCGCGGCGGGTGCCTCACCCGTCAAGCGTTCTGGAAGCTCCTGGCTGCCCACGGCAGGAAAGCGGGCATCTTCCACGGGCTCACACCCCACGTGCTCCGTCATAGCTTCGCCACCCATCTCCTCGAGGGTGGCGCCGACCTGCGCAGTGTGCAGATCATGTTGGGTCACGCCGATATCTCGACCACCCAGATTTATACCCATGTCATGCGGTCGAGGCTTCGAGACACCGTTGAGAAACACCACCCCCGAGCATGATTCGAGCCCAACGGGCGCGGTTCGGGAAGATTTTGTAAGGTCGAAGGCGCAACGCGATGAGCGATTACATTTACATGCTGGAGAGCCATCTCAGCCCGGACCAGAATCGGGCGGTTGAAGAAACGCAGGCTGCCGCCGGTCTGGCGAACGTGAACGTCTTCCTGACCGGAGGCGCCATGCGCGATATGCTGGCCGGCTTCCGGATCCGCGACCTGGATTTCGTCGTGGAGGGCAACGCGCTGAAAGTCGCCAAGGCGATTTGCGAGCGCTCCGGAGCTGCCACCGTCTCAACGGACGAGAACCGCAAGACCGCCGAACTTGTCTTTCCAAGCGGTGTGACCGCGCAGATCGCCATGTCGCGGCAGGAAAAGTACGCCCGCGCCGGCGCCAAACCACAGGTTTCGCCGGCTACCATTCAGGAGGATCTGCGGGGCCGCGATTTCACCTGCAACGCCATCGCGCTTTCGCTTAACCGCGCCTCCCGCGGCCTGCTGCTCGACCCCATGAACGGACTCGCCGATATCGAGCGCAAGGAGTTGCGCGCGGTGAGCACCTACGGTTTCTACGACGATCCCTCGCGCCTGCTGCGTCTGGTCCGCTACCGCGTCCGTATGGGCTATACGGTGGAAGATCGCACGCAGATGCAAATCGCCAACGCGCGCGAGGCGGAGGTGGAAAAGCACATTCCGGCACGCGCTTTGGGCGACGAACTCAAGCGCATCAGCGCCGAAGACAGTCCCACGGAGATTTTCAAAGGTCTGGAGGAAGCCGGTCTGCTGCCGCTTTTCTCGCCTGCCCTGGTGAACAAGCTGAACCTGCATGGGCTGGCCAAATACGAGAAGGCAATACGCGTGCTTCCCGACGACGCGCGCTGGCGCGCCGCCCGCTTCGGGACCTTCCTATACTGCCTGGGCGAAAAGCTCACGCCCAAAGACAAACAGGCGCTGATCAAGGCGACCGATCTGGTAAAGCGCGATCTCGACGAATGGCAGAAGATCGAGGCTCGCGCCAAAAAGCTCGAGGCCGCCCTGCGCGCCCCGCGCGTCCGCAAACCCTCGCACGTCTACCACATCGTGGTTGCCGCCACGCCGGAAGACGTGCTGTTCGTGCTCTACCACTCCGCCCTGAAGCCGGTGCAGGAACGGCTGCGCAGCCACTTCCAGAAGTATGCCCTGACGGTACAGGAGATTACTCCGGAAGAGTGGGCCACCATCGAAGCCAAGCCTGGCACGCCGAAATATGCCAAAGCGCGCGATGAGTTTATCAGCGAGGTGCTCAATCGCAAGCCCCCTAAACCGGTGGAAGAAGAAGTCCCGCCGCCCCCTCCACCCCCCGTCCCCGAACCGGTCGTGGGGCGCCGCGGCAGATAGCCTGCCCTACCTGGCGAACGTGGCGAATTTTGATGTGACGGTTGGGTCCGCGGGATTGCGCCCGGATGCCGCCAGCAGCCTGCGGTGCTCGTCGGGGACCCCCACCGTGCGGAATTCGTGTTGAGCCGTCTGCATGGCCACATGCTGGCCGTCGCCACGGACGATCTTTCCGGTGGCTACCAGTTGCAGGGGCGCCGCGTTGTGCAGCAGGACCGGCCAAGAGATCGACAGTTCGACGTTGAGCCCCTCGGGCAAATGGCGCCCCGCGTCGAAAAGGACTCCACCACTGGAGACATCGAGGGTATGTCCCGTCCCGGTGTCCAGCACCCGACGCCGCCGGATGAGCTTCCACTTCAGCTCCAGTTGAAGGTGATACCGCCGGTCCTGGCGCCGGTCTCCGCCGATCATATCGCCCTGCGCCGCCGGTTTGCCCCTAGACGGTGTGAAATCCATGATTTCTGTCCATATCGTTGCCGAGACTGAGTACATTATGCGTAGGCTTTGCCGCCAAACAACAGTAATGTGAGTACCCCAGCAGTACTCGCGGTTCTACGCCGCCCCCTCGCGCGACCGGCTTGCTATCCTCGTAAAAGCAGACGGATCTTCCCTCTGGCCGAAGGAGTTGTTCAACGTGCGTGGTCTGCATCTCTGCTCCCTGCTCCTCTCCGCGGTTCCGCTTGTGCCCGCTCAGGAGTTCCAGGAGCTCCAAAAGAAGACAAGCGAGTTCACGCTTCCCAACGGGCTGCACTTCATCGTGTTGGAACGGCACGAGGCGCCCGTGGTGTCGTTTCATACCTGGGTGAACGTGGGGAGCATTCACGACCCCGCCGGAGGGACCGGCATCGCCCATATGTTCGAGCACCTGGCGCTCAAGGGCACGGAGACCATCGGCTCGCGCAACTGGCCCGAGGAAAAGAAAGCGCTCGATGCCGTCGAAGAGGCTTACGACCGCCTGGAGGCGGAGGCCAATAAAGGTGTCAAAGCCGACCGTGCGCGCGTCGATTTGCTGCGCAGTCAGTTGCGCGTGGCCACCGATAGCGCGCAGCGCCTGGCGGCGTCCGGCGAGTACCTCCGCCTCATTGAAGAAAACGGCGGCGCCAACCTGTCCGCGGCGACTTCCACCAGCGCTACCCAGTATTCCTACAGCCTTCCTTCCAACCGCACGGAACTCTGGTTCCTCCTGGAATCGCAGCGTCTGACGCACCCCGTCTTCCGCGAGTTCTATAAGGAGCGCGATGGCGCCCTGGAGGAATACCGGCAGCGTGTGGAGGCCAACCCACAGTCCAGGGCGCTCGCGGAGCTGATGTCGGGCGCTTTCCGGGCGCACGCTTACGGCCACCCGACCTGGGGGTGGCCCAGCGACATTCCGAACCTCCGCCGCACCCACGCTCAAGCCTTTTTCGACCGTTATTACGTCCCGGGCAACATCACCATCGCGATTGTGGGCGACGTCACCACGGCGGACGTGAAACGCCTGGCGGAGCGCTACTTCGGCCCCATGGCCGCCAAACCCTTGCCGCCATTGGCGGCCACCGAGGAGCCGGCCCAGAACGGCCCCAGGAACCTGACCCTGGAGATGCCCACACAGCCCTTCACTTTGATCGGCTACAAGCGTCCCAGCCAGTACGATAAGGACGATCTGACGCTTGATTTGATCCAGATTCTCCTCTCACAGGGGCGGACCGGGTTGCTCTACGACGATCTGGTGCGCGATAAACGCCTCGCCCAGCAAGCCGCGGCAGTGGCGACCGTCCCCGATGGCTGCTATCCCAATTTGTTTGTTTTCCTGCTGATACCGGCGCAGGGCCACACCGTGGAGGAGAATCAGCGGGCGCTCGAAGACCTGCTCCAGCGGTTGAAATCCGCCCCGGTCGACGCGCAATTGCTGGCGCGCGCCAAGGCGCAGGGACGTGCCAACCTGATGCGCCGGATCGCCGGCAATCGCGAACTGGCGGCGATGCTGGCCTCCCAATCGGCCAACTATGGCGACTGGCGCAAACTGTTCACTTCGTTGGACGATCTGAATCGATTGAAGGGGGAGGATGTGCAGCGGGCAGCCACCCGCTACTTCGTGGCAACCGGCCGTACCACGGTGTATAGTGTACCGCCCGGCCAGTCCAATGCTCCGCCGGCGCCCAAGCCGGCGGAACGCAGGCCCGGAGGTCCGCAATGAAGAATTTGCTCGTTATCCTCCTCCTGGCGACCACCGCCCGTGCGCAGGTTGGCGCCATTCCCGGATCGGGACGAGGGCCCGCGTCGCCGTCCACCGCGCCACCCGCCGCCGGGCGCGGCAGGGCAACGGCAGCGGCCCCCGCGGCGGCTGCCGGCATTGCCTCGCCCAAGGACCTCAAGTACCCGCCGCTGCGCCCCATCCAGACGCCGGATTCCGCCGTCTTCACCCTGTCCAACGGCATGAAGCTGTACCTGATGGAAGATCACGATCTGCCCGTGGTTGGCGGAATCGCACTGGTTCGCACGGGCAGCCTGCTCGATCCCGTCCAGCGGATCGGCCTGGCCCAACTCGCCGGGATCGCCATGCGCACCGGCGGCACCGCCGTGAAAACCGGGGAACAGATTGACACCTTGTTGGACAATTTAGCCTCCACCACGGAGTCCAACCTGGGCGAAGCCAGCGGCACTTTTTCCTTCGCCGGATTGAAGGAAAACAACACGGCCACGCTGCAACTGTTCAAGGAAATCCTCACCCAGCCGGCTTTTCGCCAGGATAAGACCGAACTCGCCAAGACCCAGTTGCGCGTGGCCGTATCACACCGTAATGACGACGGCAGGGCGATCGCACGCCGCGAATTCGCCGGCCTCATCTACGGTAAAGATTCGCCCTTCGGGACGCAGCAGGAGTACGCCACCATCGACCGCGTTTCCCGCAATGACCTGCGCGCGTTCCACCAGCGATACTTCTTTCCGGCCAACGTCACGCTGGGTGTTTGGGGTGATTTCAATACCGCCGAGATGAAGGCTTTGGTGGAAAAGCTCTTTGCCGATTGGACCGTGCGGCAGCCGCCCGTCCCCGAATTCCCCAAGGTGAAAAACGCCCCCTCACCCGGCATCTTCCTGGCCGAAAAGAAAGACGCTTCGCAGTCCTTCTTCTCCATCGGCCACCTCGGCGGCCGGCGCGACGACAAGGACTATGCCGCGCTGGAAATCCTGGGCGGCATCCTGCTCGCTGCGCTGAGCAATGGCGGCGACGTCGGTACCGCCTGGATCGCCGGGTACGCGCAACCGGGCCTGTTCGAAATCTCCGGCAGCGCCAACTCCACCTCCACGGTCGCCGCCATCAAGGCGATCAAGGAGGGGATCGACCACATCCGCACCGCCGAAGTCCCCGAGGACGTGTGGCGGAAAGCCCGGGAGGCCGCGGTCAACAGGCTGGCCTTTACCGACGACAGCCGGGCCAAATTGTTCGTCCGCCAGATGACCCTGGATTACTACGGCTATCCGAAGGGTTACCTCCAGCAATATCAAAAGGCGCTCGAATCCGTGACCCGCGCCGACCTGCTGCGCGTGGCCAAACAATACCTCAACCCCGCCAATCTCACGGTGCTGGTGGTGGCCAACCCGGTCATGTTCGGAGAACCGCTTGAGAAACTGGGCCCGGTAACCAAAATCGCTCTTGCCATCCCGGAAGCCAAGCCCCAGACCATTGAGAGCAGCGATGCCAGCCTGGCGGAAGGCAAGCAGATCCTCCTCAAGGCGCAGGCGGCCGTGGGTGGAGCCGAAAAACTCGCCGCCGTCAAAGACTACACCATGCTCGCGGAGTACGCCATCGATCCCGCGGTGGCCAATTCCGGCGGCTCGAAAATAATCCAGACCGACCGATGGGTGGCCCCGTCCGTTTTCCGGCAGGAGGCCAACCTGTCTGTCGGCCGCGTGACCGTGTACACAGACGGCAAGGTCGGCTGGTTCTCCACGCCACAGAGATGGGGCGCGCTGGCGGGCCCGCAACGCACCCAGGTGTTCGGAGATCTCTTCCGCGTCTACTACCGCCTGCTGCTCAGCGACCGCCTGCCAGGCCGTACCCTCAATGCCACCGAAGACTCCACCGTGCAGATCTCCGACAACACCGGCCAGGTGGTCAGCCTGGAATTCGACCCTCTGACTCACTTGCCCAAACGTATGTCCTACGATATCCAGCAGGCGGGTGGCGCGCCCATCTACGCGGAGGAGGATTACGACGATTTCCGCGATGTCGGTGGTATAAAGGTCCCCTTCAAGATCGCCATGAAGCAGGGCGGGCGCGCGTTCGCCGACGTCGTGGTGAAAGACTATAAGATCAATACGGGCTTGAACCCACTGGATCTTGCCCGAAGGCCGCAATGAAAAGCATCGGACCGCTGTTCATTTCCCTGGCGCTGGCCGCCGGCGCCCTAGCCGCTGAAACGGCCCAGGAGCGCGGCAAACGCGTGGTCGACGAAGCCCTGCAAGCGGCGGGCGGCAAAGCGTACCTTGCCATGGAAGACCGCGTGGAATCGGGCCGCGCCTACTCGTTCTTCCGGCAGCAACTCGAAGGTCTCTCCGTCGCCAAAATCTACTCCCGTTACCTGACGCCCGTCCCTGGAAAACCCTCGGTCCGCGAGCGCCAGAGTTTTGGCAAGGACGAATCCAGCGGAGTGCTCTTCAACCAGGATGGCGCCTGGGAAATCACCTTCCACGGGGCGCGGCTGCTGGAGCCCAAGCGCATCGAGAACTGGCGGGACGGCACCCTCCGCAACGTGTTTTACATCCTTCGCCAGCGCCTCAACGAACCCGGCATGGACTTCTACTCGCGCGGCAGCGACCTCTACGACAATCTGCCCGTGGAGATTGTCGATATCACCGATGCCGATGGCCTCACCGTGACCGTCTACTTCAGCCGCTCGAACAAACTGCCGGTCCGCCAGGTGCTCAAACGGCGCAATCCCGAGTACAAGGATTTCGACACAGAAGAGACCCTCTTCGCCAAATACCGCGATGTGGGCGGCGGCGTCATGTGGCCGTTCAATATTCGCCGCCAGCGCAATGGCGAGAAGCTCTACGAGATCTACTCCGAGAGCGTCCAGATCAACAAGAATCTGCGGGACGATCTCTTCACGCTTCCGGCGAAGCTCAAGATCCTGCCGCCGGCCAGGTAAGTGGGGCACACATCCGCTCTTGAACAACGCTATCGCGCGCGCCAGGCCCGCGGCTGGCTGCGCCGCGCCCTGGAGCCTCCCGCGCCGTTCGTCATGAACCCGCGCGAGCCCACCGATTTCCCGCTGGGCCGCTGGAATCTCTACATCGGCGGCGCCGGCCGCGCGGTCCCCGGCTACGTGAATCTCGACCTCTTCCCGATGCCCGGGGTGGATATCGCCGCCGATGCGGAGCAGTTGCCGTTTGCCGGCGGCGTCTTCCAGCGCGTGGAATGCGACGCCGTCCTGGAACATGTGCGCGATGCTGCCCGCGTCGCCGCCGAACTCCGTCGCGTGCTCGCCCCCGGCGGCTATCTGCACCTCGTGACGCCCTTCTGCCACCCGTTCCACGAATACCCCAAGGACTATCGGCGATTTACGCTCGACGGATTGAAGCAGCTCGCCGGCGACCTCGAAGTGGTCGCCGAAGGCTGGCGCACCGGCCCCACCGCGACCCTGCTCGTGGTCGGCATCGAATACGTCAAGGGCCTGCTGCCCTGGCGCTGGTGGCGCGGAGGCGTGCATTTCGCGCTCGGCTGGCTGCTCTTTCCGCTGCGCTACCTCGATCTCCCGCTGCTGAAGACCCCGCGCGCCGGCCGCATCGGCAATCACTGCTACCTCTGGCTGAGAAAGGCGGCATAAGGCTCCGCCTTGTGCATCCGAGCGAAGCTCGGACTTACTTCCGCGCCGTCACGGTGATTTCGATGTGGGCTGCCGGCGCCGCAAGCTTGGTCACGCCGACCGTGGTGCGCGACGGGCGAGGGTCGGGGAAGAAGGTCGTGTAGACCGCGTTCATCCGCGGAAACAGATCCATATCGGTGAGGTAAACCTGGACCGACACCGCGTCTTTGTAAGTCATGCCGGCGGCCTTCAGCACGATTCCGATATTGCCGAGCAGAGTCTTCACCTCGGTCTCGAAATCGGCGGGGACCTGTTTGGTCTTGAGGTCCTGGCCGATCTGGCCGGAGACATAGAGCGTGCCATCCACCAGGATTCCAGGGCTGAAGTTAGCCGTGCTGCCGGTGAATTCGGGCGGCACGATCACCTTCTTTTCGGCCGCCAACGGCAGGGCCAATAGAACGAGAAGCGCGCAAAGGTTTCGCATGCGTGCAATGTAGCATAGAGAAGGGGTGGCGATTGCGATTCTCGAGCATGATTACAGCGGTGGATGCCCATGCGTGTGGTGAGCCGGGGCGCGTCATCACCGGCGGCGTGCTGGACGTCCCGGGCCAGACCATGTTCGACAAGAAGAACTGGCTGGCCCAGCACGCCGACCACATCCGCCTGCGCATGCTGCGCGAGCCGCGCGGCTATCCGGCGTCCTGCTGCAATCTGATCCTGCCCTCCAACCACCCGGAAGCCGATGCCGGGTTCGTCATCATGGAGCAGGTGGAGTACCCGCCGATGTCCGGCACCAACACCATCTGCGTGGTCACGGTGCTCGTCGAGACCGGCATGGTGAAGGCCGTGGAACCGGTGACCCATCTCAAGCTGGAAACGCCCGCCGGCCTGATCGCCGTGGACGCGGAGGTGCGCCACGGCAAGGTGCGGAAGGTGACGTTCCGCAACGTCCCGGCGTTTGCCACGCACCTCGATGCCAAGGTGGAGGTCCGCGGTCTGGGCACTGTGACAGTGGACGTGGCGTATGGCGGCATGTTTTACGTGATTGCCGACGCCGGGCCGCTCGGACTTACCCTCGAGCCGGAGGAGGGACGCGACATCGTCAGGATCGCGGAGATGATCAAGGTCGCGGCGCGCGAACAACTGCCCGTGGTGCATCCCGAGAATGCCGCGATCGCCGGGGTCTCGATCGCGCAGCTTTCGGGGCCGCCCACGCTGTTAGAGGCGCATCGCAAGAACGCCGTCGTGGTCTCCACCGGGACGCTCGATTGGTCGCGGCCGGAAACCTGGACCGGAGTCATGGACCGCTCGCCCTGCGGCACCGGCACCTGCGCCAAGATGGCCGCGCTGCATGCCAAGGGACAACTCGGGCTCTACGAGGATTTCGTCCACGAAGGCATTCTCGGCACCACCTTCACCGGACGCCTGCTCGAAGAGACGCGCGTCGGGCCGTACGCCGCGGTGGTGCCCTCGCTCTCCGGGCAGGCATGGATCACCGGCTTCGCGCAGTACGTGGTGGACCCGGAAGACCCGTTCCCGAACGGCTTCACGGTGGGCGACATTTGGGGAAAGGCGTAGACGATCGAAACGGGACTGAAGGACAGGGTAGTTATCGTGACCGGCGCCGCCGCGGGCACCGGCTTGGCGGCCGCGCGGCGCGTCTATCGGCCTCGCACTACGCTTCGGGAGCTCCCCTGAGCATGGAGCGGGGCCTGGCTCTCGGCAATGTGGTAGGCATAGGCGGCGGCAATTTCGTAAACGTCGCCGCCACCGTAGTGATAGACGTTCGTGGCAGCCGCATCGCCGATTCCAAATCTCATCGCGGAGACCGTGGAGCCCGCCACGGGTCGCAATCTGGTCTTCGTGAATCGCTTCCACAATCTCACGGGTAAGGAATTCCGGCTCCGCCTCTCGATTCATTTGGCCAATCGGCGGAACAACCTATCGTGTTGTTTGGACGTCTTCCGAATCAACTTCTTCGCTCGCGTCAAAGACATCTCACGAAGCTGAGGAGCTTGCGGACTGCCATTCCCCGGAGAGTTCGGCTCGGAACTGCTAACGCCGGTGATGGTCTTGGCGTCCTTTTCCATAACGCCTCTCTTTCTATCGTAGCCCGAAAATGCACCCGCGTTTCACGCCGTCTGCTGCCGGGTGATGGTGACATCGCGGGAGAGGCCAAGCCACCTACAATTGGAACTAGGACATCACCGTGAAACCTGTCTACATCGCCACCTTTCACCAGTCAAAGTTCGGCAAGCTGCTGGGCATGACCGTGCCCCAGATTGTAGACGCTGCCATTCAGGGCGCGTGCCGGCAAATCGGCACGGAGCCCGCGGCCGTGGAC